>CAJAYO010000875.1 GCA_903948415.1 uncultured Opitutia bacterium
CGCGGGCGGTCAACGCGCCAGCCGGGCGCGCTCGATGTCGGTGCGGATGAAATACCGGTAGCCGATGAGCAGGACGGAGCCCGCGAGCAGGAAGATGCCGGTGATGCCGGCGAAGATGCCGTCGAGGCCGACCTCGCGTTTGAGGAAGCCGGCGAACAGGACGCCGCAGCCGCCGGCGCCGGTGGCCACGGCATTCATGAGGCCGATGCCGGTGGAGCGAAACCGCGGGGGCACGATCTCGCACTGGGTGGGATTGTCGTTGGCCTGGCCGAGGCCGCGCAGAAACGAAAACGCGGCGATGCCCGCCGCCACGACCGGAAAGGCGGGTTGCCCGAGGAACAGCAGCAGGAACGGCGCGCCCGCGAGGTAGAAGCTCCCGTAGAGCAGCATCCGGCGGTGCGGGGCAGCGTGCGCCACGCGGTCCGAGAGCCACCCGCCCGTCATCACGCCGAGCACGACGGAAATTTGCAGCATGAAGGTCCCGGCGAAGCCCGCCGCCGCCAGCGTCATGCTGTAGGTTTCCTTGAAATACAGCGGCAACCAGCCGAAGAAGGTCCACATCCCGAAGCCCGAGAGCGTCGATTCCGCGACGAGCACCCAATAGCTGGGGACGCGCGCGAGGTAGGCCAGCGCTTCGGTCCAGGTGGCGCGGGCGGGCGGCGCCGGGGCCGGTGGTGCGCCGGGTTCCGCGGGAGTGACCGCGCCCGGCAGGAACGGTCGCGCCACCAGCGCGAGGACCAGGCCGGCGCTGCCCAGCACGCCGAAGCCCCAGCGCCACCCGAAGTGTTCCGCCAGCAGACCGGCGAGCGATCCGCCGAGCACCATGCCGCCGTTGACGCCGATGGAGATGAAACTCATCGCGCGCGCCCGCGTGCCCGGGCCGTGGCAATCCGCGATCAGCGCGATCGCGGCCGGCAGAAACAGACACTCCGCCAATCCCAGCCCGAGGCGCAGTCCGAGCAGCGTGGCGAAGCCGCCGGCCGCGCCCATCAGAGCCGTCACACTGCTCCACGCGATGAGGCTGCCGATGACGAGATTCGTCCGGGAAATACGATCCGCGATGGCTCCGGCCAGGGGCGAGCCGAGCGCGTAGGCCCAGAGAAACCCGGAGCCGAGCAAACCGAGCTGCACATCGGTGAGCTGGAAATCGCCGCGCAGGGCTGGCAGCACAGACGCGAGAGCGGCGCGGTCCGCGTAGTTCAGCGCCGCAGCGCAGGCGAGAAATCCGGCGACGCGCCAACGTGGTTCCTGCCACCAGGTGGGCGGACTCATGGCTCTCCCCCGGTTTCGCCGGCTCGGCGCCACACGGTCGCGACGCGGCGGCGCGGTCCGTCTTCGCCGCCGAGGAGGAGCACGGCGCCGCGGTCGCCGGTGAGCAGGGCAGCGGCGAGACGCGGGCCCGGGAGAGTGCCTTGCGGAGTGAGCCCGCCGTCGCGCGCATCGTAGAGCCAGACGCCGGAGCCGATCGCGCTCCCGGTATCGCGGCGTTCCACGCCACCCGCGAGCACCGCGCGGTGAGCGTCGAGCGCGGTGCCGGAGAGGCCGCGCGGAAGGGCGGTGGGCAGCGCGCGGCGGGTCCAGCGTCCGGTGCGGGGCGAAAAAATCGCAACTTCGGCGGGCGCTTCGAGCCGTTGCTTTTCCGCCGACCACGTGCCGCCGGGCAACACGTGCAGTTCGCCGTTCAGCGTCAGCACAACGGGATTGATCGAAGCCGGCCCGACGGCGGGCTGGGTGTGGACGGCGTGCGTCGCGAGGTCGATTCTCCAGACCGTCGCGCTGGTGCGGGAAAAATCCGTTTCGCTGGGGCTGCCGCCGATGACCCAGAGGGCTCCGTCGAGCACGGCGGCTCCGCAATACACGCGAGGCTCCGGCAAGGCGGCGACTGGCTCGACCCGCCCGGTGCGCAGATCGATGCGGCGCACGGCCGATGAGGGGCCGCGGTCGTCGAGGCCGCCGACCAGCCAGAGCGAGTGCCCGTCTTGGGCCGAGCCACCGTGGGCGAATCCGCCCGGGATTTCCCCGACGGTCTCCCAGGCCCCGGCAGCGGCGGAGTCGCGGCGACGCACGGTGTCATCGAGCCGTTTTCGCTCTTCGGACCAGAAGCTGCCGCCGGCGATCCAGAGCGTGGGGCCGAGCCGCGCGGCGGCGTGACCGCCGACGGCGCGGGGCAGCGGCGCTTCCGTCTGCCACGGCGGAGCACCGCTCAGCGAGGGCAGGGCGGCGAGAGCGAGTGGCACGATGACGGAGGCAAATCTCACGACCTCCGCGCAGCGGGCAAAAAGGGGAGATGCTGGGCCATAAAATCGTCGATCAGCCGCTCGAACTCCGGGTCGATGTCGGCCCGGGGCAGCGCGCCGGCGGTGGTGGCGATCACGCCGCGGCGCTGGAGCGGGAGCTTCATCGTATGCAGAAAATGCGCGAACGACTGCTTCACTTCCGGACGCAGGAAAATGCCCCACAAGGCGTCGATCTGCCGCTGGCCCTCCGCGGCGCGCGCGGCGTCGCCGGCGTGCCAGGCGTCGAGCACGCCCCGGAAGAGGTGCGGCGCGATATTGCCCTGGGCGACGACGCAGCCGTGGCCGCCGGCGGCGAGGGTGGGGAGGACGAGCTTCTCGACGCCTTGGAAAAACTTCAGGGGCGTGCCGGCCGTCGCAGCGAGGATTTCGGCGCAGCGGTTGTGGTCGCCGCCGTTGGTGTCTTTGAGCGCGACGATGTTGGGGTGCCGGGCCAGCTCCGCGACCGTCGGGACCGTAAAGGGCGTGGGCATCCGCAG
>CAJAYO010000876.1 GCA_903948415.1 uncultured Opitutia bacterium
ACCAGGAGGAGGCGCTCGAAATCGCCGACGAGGTCGTGGTCATGAACAACGCCCGGATCGAACAGGTCGGCACGCCGCAGGAGGTCTACGACCGCCCGGCGTCCCCGTTCGTGTATCAGTTTCTCGGGAACGTGAACGTGCTGCGCGCGCAGGCCCTCGCCGAGGCCGGCGCCCATGTGTCCAACCCCGCCACGCTGGAGGCCGACGGCAACGTTTATGTGCGGCCGCACGATGTGGCCGTGGGCCCGCATGACCCCCGGTCGCCCGGGCTCGCCGCGGTCTTGCGCTACGTCCACGCGGCCGGTCCGCAGGCGCGACTTACGCTTGAGCAAATCCAGTCGCGCGCCACCGTCGAGGTGGAGATCTCCCGCTCGGAACTCGCGACCCTCGGCCTTCGGGTCGGCGATCTGGCGACGCTCCGGTTGCGCCGCGGTCGCTCCTTCGACGCCGACTACGCCATTTAACCCCGAAATCCAAACTCAACCACCTCATCCCATCATGGCGAAAATATACAACGACATCACCGAAACGATCGGCAACACGCCCCTCGTTCGTCTCAACCGGACGGCCGCGGCCCACGGAGCCCAGGCGGAAATCCTCCTCAAACTTGAGTTCTTTAATCCGCTGTCGTCCGTCAAGGACCGCATCGGGTTCTCGATGATCGAGGACGGCATCAAGTCCGGCAAGATCACCAAGGACACCGTGCTGATCGAGCCCACGTCCGGCAACACCGGTATCGCGCTGGCGTTCGTGGCCGCGGCCAAGGGGATCAAGCTGATCCTCACGATGCCGGAGACGATGACGGTGGAGCGCCGCAAGATGCTCAAAATCCTCGGCGCGCGCCTCATCCTGACCGAAGGGCCGAAGGGGATGAAAGGGGCCATCGCCAAGGCCGAGGAACTCGCGGCCAAGATCCCGCACGCGCTCATTCTTCAGCAGTTTTCGAATCCGGCGAACCCCGCCGTCCACCGTCGCACAACCGCGGAGGAAATCTGGCGCGATACCGACGGCAAGGTGGACTTCGTCGTCTCCGGGATCGGGACCGGCGGCACCATCACCGGCGTCGGCGAGGTGCTGAAGGCGCGGAAGCCTTCCGTGAAAATCATCGCCGTCGAGCCGGATGCCTCGCCGGTGCTTTCCGGCGGCGCGCCCGGTCCGCACAAGTTGCAGGGCATCGGCGCCGGCTTTGTCCCCGGCGTGCTGAATACCAAGATCTACGACGAAGTGATCCGGGTGAAAGAGGCCGACTCCGGTCCGGTGAGCAAGCAGGTCAACGCCCTCGATGGGATCGCGGTGGGCATCTCGTCCGGCGCGGCGGTGTGGGCTGCGCTGCAGTTGGCGAAACGTCCCGAGAACAAGGGCAAGCAGATCGTCGTGATCATCGCGTCGAGCAGCGAGCGCTACCTCTCGTCGTGGCTCTTCGCCGATGTGAGCGCCGAAAGCGATTCGCTCGACGATCTCATCCCGGCGGCGCCGACGGCGTAAACCCGGGTCGGTTGTTTTCAAAAACGGGGATAAACTCATCTCCAGAGAGGTAGGCGCCTGCGTGCCGGCGATTCAGAAGGTAAGCTGAGCGGCAGGCGCCTGCTCGCCGGCGATTCAGGCGGTAAGCAGAGCGGTAGGCGCCTGCGTGCCGGCGATTCCGGCGGTAAGTAGAGCGGTAGGAGCCCGCTTGCGGGCGATTCCGGCGGCAAGCAGAGAAGTAGGCGCCTGCGTGCCGGCGATTCAGGCGGTAAGCCGAGAGGTAGGAGCCCGCTTGCGGGCGATTCAGGCGGTAAGCAGCGCGGGCAAGCCGCCTCCTGCCTCCGCTCCGCCGACTCACCTCGAGAGCGACTGAGCCGGAGCGATTCAATCTGTCGTAGGCAGCGCGCTTGCGCGCGCTCCGAAAACGCGCCCGCAAGCGGGCGGCCGACGAATCACCCTTCGGTTTTTGAAGGTTCGCGGACAAGGGCGTTGGGCTGAAGGGACGCGACTTAGACCAAGCCCGCAGCACTCCGGTGCGGCGGGCTTTTTTTGCGCGTGGGCGCTTTGGTGGGGGGCGCGCCTTGTGGGTCGACGCGGTCGAGGAGTGCATCGGCGCTCTCGGCCGGAATGGGGCGGGCTCACGGCCGGCCAGCCGTGGCCGGGAAATCGTTTCATAAAATCGTGCCATTTCAGTGAACGGGTGCATCTCCGAGCTGTGCCTCCAGCTGCGTGGTTCCCCGCGGGTTTCCAGTCGTTGTGTCCGTCAAGTTCTGCAAACGTGGATCGGCGGTATGGGGGGGGAGGTAAAAGGGATTTTCGGGACGGGGTGCAGGCGGAGGGGCGTGAGCCCCTGCCCGGTCGATTTGAGGTGTTTGTGATGCTCGCGGGGCGGCCGGTCGAAGGCGAAGGTCTCGTCGATACGGGCCTCGACCCAGGCGCACCGTTTCCGGTGCTTGTCCTGCCGGCGGGCGAGCCATTGAGCGAGAGCGCGACGGGCTTCCTCGGCGGTGGGCCGGTCGTAGAGCCAGCCCAGCTCGGTGAGGCCGTCGTCGGGCTGTTGGCGCGGGAGGTCTCCTCGCCGCCGGAGGCGTTCCACGGCCGAGCAAATGAGCTTTCCGCCTCAGCCTCCCCCGGTGAGCGACCAGATCGGCCATCGGGTTCATCGGTCCTACGGGCCACAGGTTCGGGATTTTTTCCCGGCTTTTTTTCCCTTTCTCCCATGTTTATCTGCCGCCCTTCCTGTAAATTCGACGGCGAATCCCGCCTCCCGGGCCTCTCATGCACCACCTGCCCATCACCGGCCCGCACCCCGGCGCCTTTATCGGTCTCTGTTTGGCCCGCCGCCGGCGCCTGCCGACCAGGACCCTGTCACCCCATCATTTTTGAAAAAACAAGCCATCTTCCTCGTCCATGGCCTGGGGCAACACGCCGCACCGACCAAGGGAGAGCCCGGCGCGTTCACCACCGAATTCCTTCACGCCCCCGGTGCCGCCCTCCAGAAATTCCCCGCGCACAAGCACGAAACGCTGGCGGATTATTTCGACCTCCACGCATTCAACTACGACAACCGGTTCGACCCAATGAGGACCGCAAGGGCGGATCGCCCCAGGCCCATGCCAGAACGGAGGGCGTTGCTGGACGACCTCCACGACATCGCGTTCACCTTGAACTTGGCCGCCGCTTGGGGAAGCGATTTCTCCCAGGACACTTTTTTCGCGACGCAGTGGCTCGACCTGATCTATTTCGGCTCCTCGCTGGGTGAGAAAGTCCGCCCGGATCTCGCGCTCAAGCTCACCGCCCTGATGGGCGATTACGGCATCGGCAACATTCACGTGATCGCTCACAATCTGGGCACCGACATCGTCCATGAGATCCACGGGCGCTTCACCATCGACGACGCTCGCCTGACGCTTCTCCGCCTCTACCCGAAATTACAGCTGTCACGGGATACCAGGTGATAATACCTATATATCATCATGAAAATTGGACCGAGTTTAGATCGAAGATGCTCACGCGTCTGATTTACGGTTTTGAAAACATGTCGATTAACACGTCAGCCCCCCTCCCGCGCCGGTCATGAAACCGCTGATCCGAGTATTCCTGGTGGATGATCATCCGATTTTTGCGCAGGTTCTGGGGGAAATCCTCAACCGGTCCGGTGATTTCACGGTGGTCGGAACCGCGAACGACGGCGAGACGGCGCTGGAACGCTTGGCGAGTGTGGCCGTGGATATCGTGATTCTGGACCTGATCCTGCCGGGCATGGGAGGGCTGGAGTTGTTGGGGGCTTTGCGGGCGAATCAATGCCAGGCGAAGCTGGTCGTGTGCAGCGGAATGGCGACCGATCGTTTGATCATGGATTCGTTTGCGCTGGGCGTGACGGCGTTCATCGAGAAGACCCTGGCGGTGGAGGAGGTTTTTGCCACGCTGCGCGCGGTGGCGGCGGGTAGTTATCCATTGAGTCCACGGATCAGCGGGCTCCTGCGGAATGTCGTCCGGGACCGCGCGGCCGCCAAGCCGCTCGCGGCCCGGGAGATGGTGTTCTTGCGGCGGCTGGCGATGGGCCAGACCTTGAAACAAATTGCCGTGGAATTGGGGGTTTCGGCGTCAGCGGCTTACAAAACCCGCGCGCGGCTCAAATCGCGGCTGAATATCAAGGGGGCGGCGGGCTTTTTCCATGCCGCGTTGAATCTCGGCTTGGTTTATCCGTCGCCGGGAGCGGTGGAGCCGGGCGCGCCAGTGTCAAAACGTCGTGGGGTGGTCGCCCGATCGTCATGACGGCCGTCGCGCGCGATGCATTGGAGCCGGAGGCCGAAGACGAGCGGATCGTGCGGGCGGAACTCGTCGCGCTGGACGCGGCTGTGCCGAAACTGGTGTTTGTGCTCGACCAAGTTTCCCGGCGGTTTCTCAAACTGGACGGTCCCGTGGACTTATTCTTCAATTTGTCGCGGGCGCAGCTGTTGGCCGACTCGCTGGCGTGGATGCATTCGGTGACGGGGCTCGATCGGGCCGCGGCGAGTACCTTCCGGGCGGATTTAGATCAAAGCGGAATGATCACGCGGATCCTGCAGTCAACCGGCCGCGACGGGGTGACTCGGACGCTGAAAGTCAGCGTGATCAAACGGCTCACGGGCGGGCGCGCCTTGGTTTCCGGTTCAGTGGAAATTTGTCCCTATGGGGATTCCAAGATCGTGCCGAGTTTCCTCAACTTAGCCTTGGAGGGGGCGCGGGAGGGCATCGCGGTGACAGATCGGGAGGGACACTATCTCTATCTCAATAAAGAGCATATTTCGCTGTTTGGCTACGAATCGGCCTCGGAGCTTATCGGGAAATCATGGCGGTCGCTCTATTCCGCTGAGGGGGTGCGCATGATCGAAGAGACCGTGTTTCCGCTGATGCGGACGGAGGGGCGTTGGCGGGGCCGGCTGCGCGCGAAGCGAAAAGACGGTTCGTTTTTTAGTCAGGAGCTTTCGTTGGCGGTGCTGGCGAACGGGGGCATCGTCTGCAATTGTCGGGATGTCTCCACGGAGGTGGCGCTGATCGAGCAGTTGGGGCGGAGCGAAGAAATGTTTCGCGCGTTCTTCAACAGTTTGCCCATGCCGGTCACCATCAGAAAACTGACCGGAGAGCACGACTTTAAGAATCAGGCGTGTGAGACGTTTCTCGCCCAGGAAGCCGACCGCAGCGGTAAGCTTTCCGGGGGGGATTTGGGCCAACTGGAGGGAAAAGTCTTCGATTACTGGCGGGTGGTTGCTCAACGCGTCGCCACCACCGGCACGGCGGAAACTTTCGATTTTCCCCTCACGTGGGGTGGCCGCGACGTGATCCTCGAAGTCAAAAAGCTGCCGTTGCGGATCAGCTGCGCAACGATCACGCATGTGTGCACGATTTTTTCCGACGTAACCGCCGAGCGGCGGAGTGAGGTGATGGCGGCGGACGCCGCGCGCCGGAGGGAAGACTATCTGGTGATGCAGCGGGAGTTTATCTCCATGGTTTCGCATGAGTTTCGCACCCCGCTGACCGCCATCCAAGGACTGCAGTATTTGCTGCTGAAACGGGTCTCGCTCTCGGGCGAGCCCGAAGCGGCGGATCTGAAGCGGTGGCTGGAAGTGCAGGGGCAGGCGTTGGGGACACTGAAAGACTTGACGGATCAGGTGCTGCTGCTGAATCGAATCGAGCATATGGACTCGGCCGTCCCGCAGCCGATGGAGGTGGAGGCGACGCTGGTCAAAATTGTGACTATGATGTCGTCGTCGATGGAGATCCGGCGCACCCGACTTGAGGTGGACCTGCCCAAGGGATTTACCGCCAAACTGCATGAACCCCAGCTGCGCGCGATGGTCGAGAATCTGATCTCCAACGCCCTCAAGTATTCGATAGAGGTGGTGACCGTGCAGGCGGGAACTGATGGAAATCACTGGTGGCTGGCGGTCACAGACCGCGGGAGGGGCATTCCGGAAGCGGATCAGGGGAAGCTTTTCCAGCCGTTCTATCGGGCGAGCAATATTGGCAAAGTTTCGGGCACGGGCCTTGGGCTCACGATTGTCGCGAGGTGCGCGGCGTTTCATGGCGGCCGGGTGGCGCTGGAGAGCCGGGCGGGTGAGGGTTCGAAGTTTACGGTCACGTTCCCGATAAAATTTCCCGAGCGGTCGGCGGCGCGGTCCGCGACCGCGGTCAAGGACTCCGCGAGTCCGTTTAATGCATCCAAGCTGTCTTTATGAGCACTGCCCAAGAATCCCGAATGATTTTGTTGGTTGAAGACGATCCGCTCATTCTGAGTGTCGCCGAAGAAATCTTGCGTGAAGCGGGCTATCGGGTCGTCTCGGCGCACGACGGCGAGGCGGCGCTGGAGCGGCTGTTGCAGATCAAGCCGGACCTCATCGTGAGCGATGTGCGCATGCCGCGATGCGACGGATTTGAGTTGCTCCAGCGGGTCCGGCGCGACCCCGAGCATCTCACGACGCCGTTCATTATCATTTCCGCGAAGGCTGAAACGAGCGCCCAACGCATGGGCATGTCTCTCGGGGCGGATGACTATTTGACCAAGCCTTATTTGGCGCCCGATTTGTTGAAAACGATCGAGGTACGGCTGGCGCGGGCCGCCCTGGTGGGCGATCGCCTGCGACTGCAGCAGCAGTTTTTGACCCGGGTCTTGCCTCACGAGCTGCGCACGCCGTTGGCGGGAATTATCGGCTTCGCCGATTTGCTGGTGCAAATCGGTGAGTCGGGGGACACGCTGAAGCCGAGCGACCTGGTGGACTATGGCCACAGCATTGGGCGCTCGGGGCAGCGCCTGCTCGACATCGCAAAAGATTTTTCGCTCTGGTCGTGGCTGGAGGCGACCAAGACCGGGGGGCCACGGGACGGCGGCGCCAAGCTGAGGCAAAGCCGGATCACCCTCGAGTCGTTGCGGCGCTGGAGCGAGAATTGCGTGCTCCGGTATGGCCGCACGGACGATCTGTCGATCGAAGACCAGACGGCGATGGTCGTGGTGCCAGAAGACGGCTTGGAGCGAGTGTTCGAGCATCTGGTGGAGAACGCGCTTAAGTTTTCACTGCCGGGCACGCCGGTGCGGGTGAAGATCGTGGTTTCCCCTTCGGCGTGCGAAATCCGGGTGACGGACGGCGGCCGCGGGATGAGCCAGGCGGATCTGGAGCAAGTCGGGGCGATGCGGCAGTTTGGCCGGGAAACATTTGAGCAGCAGGGGCTCGGTATGGGCTTATGGCTGGCGATGAAATTTGCGCGCATCGGCGGAGGGGATTTCACGATTGGGCGCAATGAACCCGGTCCGGGAATGACGGCCTGCCTCAGGCTGGTGCGGGCCGAGGGGTGAAAATTATACGATCACGTGGGCGATAGACCGGATCCATGAATCGCCGGCCATGGGGTCGTATAATACAATGCAGCGGGGTGATTTTCTGATGAAGCGGGGTGGGCTCTGGCTCGTCGTCTTCCTGTGGTTTTGGCGGACAGAGGAGGGGGAGAAGGACCGGTTCAAGATGGGTAAGCCGCCCGAGGGCCGGGACCGGCTGGCGCAGGCAACGGCGGTGGCCCCGGACCGCAACGCGAAGCCTTCCGCAGGAGCAAGCGAATGATTACGGGCAACCCACCAGGCCGAGCCCGAGCCGTCGTGCCTTCGCCGCGCGAGCGCAGAGCCCAGCGTGCAGGCCAAAATCTCGCCCGACACGGTCAGGTGCCGCAAATACGCCCGCGATCACCTGCCCCCGTCTCCCCGGCGGGTCCGCGATCCGCGCCACACGCAGTATCGGTTGCCAGACGATTTTAATGCCCCGGTGCTCAGTGGCTAAGTGAACACCACGTCGGTCGGCACTAGCCCGCATCAATCACACTTTCCTCAAGAAATTCCTTTTTCACCGAGCGCACAGAGGTCCAAACCGAGGACACGGAGTCAAACACCTTGTCCGCTCTGGGTCCTCTGTGGGCTGGGCTCCGTGCCCTCTGGGCCAAGAATTGGGTGAACGTGCATGTGAAATATCCGGGCGAGGATGCACGGGCTCAGTTGGGTGAGCCCGTCGACAAACTACGCCGACCGTTTCAATCCACCCAAAGCCCCGCGGACTACTCCGTGCCCAACCCCCTTGCCCTGTTTCCGTCAGCCAATGGAAAATCCGGCTGACGATCAGTGGTCACGCCCCCGCCCTCGGGTGGATCGCCGGCGCGAAGGGCGTGCTCCCGTGTTGATGCACGCGATGCAAGGTGGCGGGTGAGCTTCCGGCCAAGTTCGGCAAAATCGATCGGCTTCGAGAGGTAGTCGGTGGCACCTGCTTCCAAGCACCGCTTCATATCAGACTCGGCGGCGAAGGCGGTGAGCGAGATGACCGGAATGTCGCGGGTCTTGGGATCTGCTCTGAGCAGTCGGATGGCTTCGAGGCCGTCGATGCCGGACATTTTTACGTCCATCAATATCAGATTAGGAAGGTGCTCCTGCGCTTGGGCGATCGCGGCTTCGCCCGTTGTGGCTTGAATCACCCGGTAGCCTTCGCCTTCCAGATACATGCACAGGACCTCCAGATTTACCTCGTAATCATCCACCGCCAGAATGAGCGCACCGGCCGGCTCCGGCTGGGCGCCGGGCAACCCGGGATCGGCGGGAGGCGAATCGGCGGGCGGCGGTGGCGGAGCGGAAGGGCGGCAGATCGGCAGGCGAAAGGTAAAGGTGCTGCCCCGACCCGGCGCGCTGACCACCGTCAAATCGCCGTCGTGCATCTTCGCGAGCCGACGGGCAATCGGCAAACCGAGGCCCGTGCCCACGCTGTGGCCGACCTGCTCGCCCTGCTCGAACTCCAAAAATATGCGTTCGTGATCGTCGCGGTGGATCCCGATTCCGGTGTCGCTCACGTGAATCTGCAATTCCGGGGGTTGCGCGGTCTCCTCGACCCGCAAGGTGACCGAGCCTCCTTCGGAGGTGAACTTCACCGCATTACCGAGGAGATTGATCACAATCTGCTTCAGGCGCAGCTCATCCCCTGCGATGAGCTCGGTCCGGTGCTGGAGCGCCACGGTGAGGTTTATTTTTTTGGCCTCGGCCGAAACCCGGATGAAATCGACCACACCTTCCACCATGCGCGTGACGTCGACCGGGCCTTTTTCCAGCGTCAACCTACCCGCCGACGCCTTGCTCACGTCCAACAGATCATTGATCAATTTCAGCAGGTACTGGCTGCTGACCGCCACGCTCTGCAATGGCCCCCGTAGCCCTTCCTCGACCCGGCCAAATTTCCCCGCCTGCAACAAGTGCAGATTTCCCATGATCACGTGCAGCGGCGTGCGGAGCTCGTGGCTGACGTTGGCGAGCAGATTGCTTTTCGCTTGGTCGGCTTGCTCGGCTTTCGCCGTGGCCGCTTCCAGGCGATGCTGATACTCTTTCGCGGCCGTCAAATCGGTGATGACTCCGATGACGCGCTCGATCTCACCGTCAGGACCCAAAATGGGCCGCAGCGACTTCGACACCCACACTTTACCGCCCGACTTGGTCGTGTCCAAAATTTCGAAGGTCACAGTCTCTTTCATCCGGCAGAAAGTCTCCCACTGGAAATCAAAAGCGTCACGGCTGCTGCCCGGCCCGACAATTTCTCGCATCCGCTTACCGCGAACCTCATCGATCGTGTAGCCGTAAAAATCGGTGAAGCTTGGATTGATCCATTCTATCTTTAGATCACCTCCGGTCAGAAACATGGGGTTTTTCGCCTCCATCGCGATTTGCTCGAGTTTTAGGACGTGGGCTCGCTCTCGGATGAGGGCCAGGTTGGCTAACTGAAGGTCCCGGGTCCGAGCGACGACCTCGCCCTCCACCTTGTGCCCGGTGGTACGAAGACTGAGCACCAATCTGCTCAGAAAAGCCCCCGCGAGGATGATCACAAGAGAGCCGGCCATCGGCTGCAGGTGCTTGCGGGCGTCGTCTTCGAGCACACCCCCCCAAACCAAGGTAAAGATGCGGTTCAAGACGACCACGGAGCTCGTCTGGGAGCGGATGAGGGAGGTCTCGCTGACCTTCTCCACGGCATGCGAAAAAACGAGGGCTCCGGGTTTTATTTCCGTGCCGATATAAACCGACAATTCCGCCGGATGGGGGATTTTTTCGATGACATTCTCCATCACTCCAGACGAGTCCAAAACGGCCGCTAGCCAGCACACGAACGCCTGGCGGCGCGCTTCGACCGTCGTGGGCGCCGCGAGGGTCTCATAAACCGGCCACAGCACCAGCATACTTGGTCTCCGCTTCGGCCGCGTCCCCGGGCCGCCACGCTCCGGCAGTGATGCCACCAAAATGGCCTTCCCCGAATCCCGCGCCGTTTCCGCCGCCGCGCACTGCGGCGCGAAATCCGCCAGATCCAGCCCGGTCGGCCGATCGCCGCTGCTCCGATGCCACAGGGCGATGATCTTGTGCTCGGCCCCATCGCCGGGCGCAATCCGCCCCGTCAGATCATCCCACTCGCCCACCTGAATCCCCCGCGCGCGGCTCTGCGACCGGAATTCCGCGAGCTTTTCCGGGGCCACCGGGTAAACGATACCAAGGCCATCCAGGCCGTCGTAGTTGCCCGTCAGTTTCAGCTCATCGACATAGTCCTTCCACTTGGCGGAGCTTATCTGCGGGTTCTCCCGCAGCAGGAAAGCGGTGGGGGGCAGCGCCTCCAAGAGATCACGCGTATTCGCGTTGGCCAAATTGGTTCCCGCCACGACCAGCTGCTGCAGCTGCAGATCCTGCCTCTCCCGTTCCGCCAGTTCGTTACTCCCAAATATCCGTGCACCGATTACCGCCACACCTACGTAAATAGCTAAAGGCAGGCCCCGCATTTTTTCGACCGAATCGCTCGCCACCACCAACGAGGCCACCCCAAGTCCCCCGATAAACATCGCCAGGACCAGGCGGTTCGTCGCGGCACCGGCATTGACCAACGAGACGTCATATCGCGCGACGATAAAGATCAGCGCCGCCACGGAAAAAAAGACGGCCAGCGTGCCCATCCGGCCCCCGAACCAATACCCCGCGACGAGCGGGACCAAGAAAAAGAGAAAGGCGAGACCCTTTCTCTCCGGCCACGCGACGATGACGAGGGCGACCACGGCCGTCAGCAGCAAGATTCCCAGCAGACCCAAGCAAGTCCTCGATGACGGCCACACGGGGCGCCGGACCCATTCAAGGAGGATGATGAACACCGGCGCCGCAATGATCACGCCCAGGGAGTCGGCCAAAAACCATGTTAAACGCATTTCCTCCGCGATACTGTCCGGCAACGCGTATACCCAAACAAGTACGTTGGCCGCGGTGAGAGCCGACAACAGTGCCACGATCACGGCCGCCGCAGAAATAGCCAAACTCTCGCGCAAAACACCGAGCCACGGCCACGAACGGTAGATCCGCCGGTAAAGCCACGCCGCCAACCAGGCAGACGCCGTATCACTCAACGCGACAACCAACGCTGGCGGCGCATGCAGCGTCCACTGCGCCGCGAGGAAAGACCCGCAGGCCAACCCCAGCAGATCGGCGCGCCGGCCGCTCAACGCCAGGGCGAGACCGAATCCGCTGGCGACCCAAAAAGGATAGCCGGTGCGCCCCGTGAGCCCGGCCAGCGCGCCTAGCCGGGCAAGCACAAAGAATCCTAGGCAAGCAAAGGCAAAGGGACCGACTTTCCGCATAGCAGCGCTGACTCCAGATAGGGGCACACCTCCATTGCCTCAACGGCGTCCACGCTTGATCAACAGAAAAGGGGTCCAAACAATTTACTCAGAACTGGGGGGAACTTCTGAGCCATGGTCCGTCCGGATCAAGCCAACGGGGTCAGTCCCGCCGGGCATGCCGGCAACAAAGGTCGCGCGGGGCCAAGCCGAAGGGGTCATGCGTGAACCCCCGACCAACTCGCCGGTGGCGATATACCGGTGGCAACGGCTGCGCCGTGATCCGAGCGGCACCCGTCGCCGCCGTGGAAGCCCCGGTGACACAAGAGGCGGTGGGGCAGGGGACGTTGGCGAGCCTGCTGGCCAAAGGGCCAAGCCGAAGTGGTCATGTCTGAACTCTCGACCAACCCGCCGGTGGCAACGGCACCGCCGTGATCCCAGCGGCACCCGTCGCCGCCGTGGAAGCCCCGGGTGACACAAGAGGCAGTGGGGCAGGAGACTTTGGCGAGGCTGTTGGCCAAAGCGGGTCGCACGGTGGGCGAACGGGCGGGCGACGGGAAATCGGCCGAGGGGAAACGGGCCTTGGCGGCGGCCTTGCAGGCGCAGACCCCGGTGACGAACCGCTGGCTCGGCGAGCCGCTGTAGTTGGGCAACCTGCACGCGGTCAGCCGCAAAGTGGCGGCAGGGACGCGGGGTCCGGCTGTCGCCCGGGGCCAGCGACCGATCCAGTCTACGTGAGCTCAGCTCATGAACTTGAACCCCAAACCCCAAAGCCTGACGCAGCTTGGCTCTGTTCTGCGGCTTTTGGCGCACGCACGGTTAATTTTTTTACCCTTCGCCACACGGGCTGAGGGAACTCCCGACGCTTGGTCAGCATCATGCGCGCGCTTCGATCAAATCCCTCGCACCCTAGTTCCTTGGATTTTGAAAACACGCCCCAGTGAACACACAAAAACCAGCTAAGGCCCCACGCGCGAAATCCGAACTTGATAATTCTTAATGCGGCACTCAGGTAGAAAGCCCTAATGCACCTAGGTTCAAGACCCCAAGTCTACCGCCGCGCTCGTTCGCCGAAGGCTTCCACACCTTTTTACCTCCACACCCCTCTGCCGCCCTCCCTCCGGCGCCACTTCGGTCTGCGCCTGTGTTCGCTCCTTCTCGGCTTGGCCGCGGTTTTCCCCTCTCTCACCACCGCGGCCATTATCGTCTGGGCCGATATCGGCACCGATTTCGCCACGGGAGCCAACTGGATCAACTCCGTCGCGCCGGCGGCTAACAACGCCACCGACATCGCGTCCTTCGACACCGTCGCGACCCAAAATGCGCCCGTGCTCGCCGCCAACCGCAGAATCAACGGCCTCCGATTCACCGCCGCGGGCAGCCTCACATTCTCCGGCGCCGGCACGCTCATGCTCGGTGCCAGCGGTATCAACAATTCCTCCACGGGCGGCACTAAGACCATCGCGACATCCCTCATGCTCGCCGCCGCACAATCATTCACCAACGCCGGCGCGCTCACCGTCTCCGGGGCCGTCGCCAACGGCGGCTTCCTCCTCACGCTCACGGGCACCGGCAATACCGGCAGCCTCTCCGGCGTCGTTAGCGGCACTGGCGGGCTCACCAAAACCGGCACCGGCACTTGGACCCTTTCCGGCGCGAGCACCTTCACCGGTGCCACCATCGTTAGGGCCGGCACGCTCGCCGTCACCGCCCTCGCCGACGCCGGCACCGCCTCGCCCCTCGGCAGCCCCATCAACGTCGCCGCCGCCAACCTCGTCCTCAATGGCGGCACGCTGAGCTACACCGGCGCCACCCAATCTACCAACCGCCTCTTCACCCTTGGAACGGCCTCTGGCACCATCGACGCATCCGGCTCCGGCCCCCTCACGTTTTCCAACGCTGGATCCATCGCTATCCCTACCATCAATGCCTCGCGCACCCTCACCCTCACCGGCACCAATACCGGCGCCAACACCCTCACCCCCATCCTCGCCGATCCCACCGGCACCGGCGTCACCTCTCTCGTGAAGACCGGCACAGGCACTTGGATTCTATCCGGCGCCAACACGTTCACCGGCGCCACCACCATCTCCGCCGGCACCCTCAAGCTCGGCGCCCCCGGCAACGCCAACAACACTCCCCTCGGCAATTTCGCCGCTGGCACCACGGTTTCCTCCGGCGCCACCCTTGATCTCAACGGCTTCACCCTCGGTTCCGCCGAAGACCTCACGCTCAACGGCACCGGCGTCTCCGGCAACGGCGCACTCACCAACTCCTCCGCCTCCGCCGCCACCTACAGCGGCCTCATCACCCTCGGCTCCGCCTCCAGCATAGTCGCCGCCACCGGTGACATTTCGGTCAGCAACCCAGTCACCATCACCGGCGCTGGCTTCCCCCTCACCCTCGACGGCGTCGGCCTCAGTTCCTCGGTCGCCAGCATCATCGACAACACCTCCGGCGGCGTCGTGAAAAACGGCACCGGCACCTGGACGCTCACCGGCGTCAACACCTACACCGGCCCCACCGTCGTCAACGCCGGCATCCTCTCTGTCAACGGCACCTCCCTCCCTGACTCCTCCGCCGTCACCGTCGCCGCCCCCGGCATTCTCCGCCTCACGGCCGCCGAAACGATCGGCTCCCTCGCTGGCACCGGCAACGTCAGGCTCTCCACCTTCACGCTCAACGCCGGTGGTGATAACACGTCCACCACGTTTTCCGGCCTGCTCACCGGCGCCGGCGCGCTCACCAAAGCCGGCACCGGCACGCTCACACTGTCCGGCCGTAGCACCTACGCGGGTCTCACCACGATTTCCGCCGGCACCGTGCAGCTCGGCGCCACCGGCACCGCCACGAACACTCCCCTCGGCACCGCCGCCGCCGGCACCAGCGTCACCTTCGGCGCAGCCCTCGATCTCAACGGCTTCTCCCTCGCCACCGCCGAGGCCCTCACGCTCGAGGGCGACGGCGTCGCCTTCGGTGGCGCGCTTACGAACTCGTCCTCCACCGCCGCCACCTACGCCGGCCTCCTCACCCTCGGCTTCGCCTCCAGCATCGTCGCCGGCAACGGTGACATTTTGCTCACTAACGCCGGCACCATCACCGGCGCCACCTTCGGCCTCACCCTCGGAGGCACCGCCACCGGCTCCACCCTCGCCAGCATCCTCGGCACCACCACTGGCACGCTCACCAAATCCGGCACCGGCACCTGGCTCCTCTCCGGCGCCAATACCTTCCGCGGCGCCACCATCATCAACGCCGGCACGCTCAAGCTGGGTAATGCCGCTGCCCTCGGCACCGCCGCCGCCGGCACGAGAGTCACCGCCACCGGCGCCGCCCTCGATCTCAACGGCACCTCCGTCGCCAACGCCGAAGCCCTCTCCCTTATCGGCACCGGCGTCTCCTCCGCCGGCGCCCTCACCAACTCCGGCGCCGCCGCCACCTACGCCGGCGCTGTCACGATCGGCACTGGCGGCGCCACGATCGGCGGCACAGGCCCTATCACCCTCTCCGCCGCGCTCGCCACCAGCGCCAACGCCCTCACCAAGGTCGGCGCCAACACCCTCACCCTCTCCACCGCGAGCTCCCGCACCGGCGCCACCACCCTCTCCGCCGGCACGCTCCGCCTCGGCGCCGTCAATGCCCTCGGCACCACCGCGCAGACGCTCACCCTCTCCGGCGGCACGCTCGACCTCGCCACGTCCACCTCCGTCAACGCCTACAACACCGTCGTCAGCGGCGACGCCACCCTCCGCTCCAATCGCGCCACCGCCGGCGCCGGCGTCACCCACACGCTCGGCACCCTCGCCCTCGGCGCCCACACGCTCGCCCTCGCCACGGGTGACAACGTCTCCTCCGGCACCGCCGCCGTCACTTTCGGCGCCACCACGCTCTCCGACAGCGCCACCCTCAGCCCCGCCACCGGCACCACCCTCACCCTCGGCGCCATCGGTGACGGCGGCGCCGGCCACACCCTCACCAAGACCGGCGCCGGCGAGCTCACCTTCTCCGCCGCCAACACGTTCAGCGGCCCGGTCGTCCTCAGCGCCGGCACGCTCACCGTCAACGAGAGCAACACCATCACGTCCCTCTCCACCGCCGTCGGCACCACACTTGGTTTCGGCGCCACCAAGACCCTCACGCTCAATCAAACGGGCAACGCCACCCTCGCCGGCGCCCTCGCCGGCGCCGGTAATTTCGCCCTCACCGGCGGCGGCACCGCCTCCCTCAGTGGCGGCGGTGGCCTGACCGGCTCACTCTCCGCTTCCGGTGGCAGCACCTACCGAGTCGCCGCCGCGAACGGCCTCCCCACCTCTGCGAATCTCACCCTCGCCGCCTCGACCCTCGCCCTCGGCGGCTTCAACCAATCCCTCGGCACCCTCACCCTCGGCGCCGGCGTCAGCACGCTCGACTTCGGATCCTCCACCGCCGCCTTGGTCTTCGCCCCCATCAGTGGACAAACGTGGAGCGGCTCGCTGAGCATCACCAACTACACCTCTGGCAGCGACACGCTTCGCTTCGGCGCCGACTCCAGCACCGTCACCAGCGGCTACCTCTCCGCCATCACGTTCGCCAGTTTCAGCGCGGGCGGCGCCGCCGTCGTCAGCGGCGGCTTCGTCGTCCCCGCCGGCTCCGCCATCCCCGAGCCCGGCACCTATGCCGCCCTGCTCGGCCTGCTCAGCTTCCTCCTTGCCGTTCGCCGCCGCATTTGCGCGCGCCGCGCTCCGGACGCACCGTCTCGATCTCTGTGATCGACCACTCGAAAGACGACCTCCAACGCTTCGTCGCCTCCGACCCGGACCACCGCTGGAAACTCTGGGCCCGCGTCGCCACCCCCTATCACATTTGGTATCATATCTTCTGGGGCCGCATCGCACTCACGGTCGTCGCCCTCGCCTTCACCGGCTGGTTCACCGCCGCCGCCGGCGTCTGGGGTTTCGTGAAGTTCCAGCGCGGCTACACCGACGCCAGCTACCTCGACCTCGCCTTCTACCCCTGGCGCCACGAAGCCTACCGCGCCGGCCTCGGTCAGCACTACTTCAAGCTCGGCCGCGAAGCCCTCGAGCAGCAAAACTACCGCGAAGGCTACTCGCTCCTTCAAGCCGGCCTCGCCCGCACGCCTACCGATGTCCCGGTCCGCCGTCTCCTCGCCTACACCCAAGTCCGCTTCGGCCGCGCCGATCTCGCCCTCACGACCCTCGCCGACGGCGCCCAGCTCGCCTCCGCCGACCTCGACTACCTCAAACTCCTCTTCGCCCTCCTCCTCGAGTCCCGCGAAGACGATCGCGTCATCGAGCTCGCGAAGAAACTCCTCCCGGCCGCGCCCACGGCGACGCTCACCCATCTCTACATTGCCCTCCAGGCCGCCACGGCCCACTTCGAACGCGGCCGTTACGATGAGACCGAACGCCTCGTCGCCCAGTGGGGCCTCGAAAAATCCCTCGAAGGCTCCCTCCTCCTCGCCAAATGCGACTGGGAGCGCGGCCACCGCGACCTCGCGATGCTCCGCCTGGAGAGCGAAATCGCCCGCTTCCCCAAGCGCGACGAACTCTACCTCCACCTCGGCCGCTTCCACCGCGAACTCGGCCACTCCGACGAAGCCCGCCGCTTCGCCCTCCTCCGCCAGTTCAACGACCCCGCGAGCCCCGGCCCCCGCATCGATCTCCTCTTCAACTATCACCACACCAACGACCGCTCCGCCGAAGGCCGCGAGCTCACCGACTTCCTCGCCGCGTTTGCCGGCGACGCCAAAGCCCTCCTTCTCCTCGCCTGGTTCGCGGTCGACACCGTGCAGCCCGACCTCACCGAGCGCCTCTGCTCCCTCGCCACCACGCGCAACTTTCCCCTCAACGCCTTTAACCTCGCCCGCGTCCAAGCCTACCTCGCCGCCGCGGACTACGCCGCCGTCCTCCGCCTCTCCCTGGCTGCCATGCGCGAGGAAAACGAAGAAAACACCAACCTCGCCTCGACGCTCAACGGCCTCCGCGCTGTCGCCCTTTATGGCCTGAAGGAAAACGCCCGTGCCGGGCTCATGCTCAACTCCTTCCTCGGCGCCGCCAACCTCCGCGCCACCGACGCCCTCCTCCTCGCCAAACAACTCCGCCTTGTTGCCCCCGCCACCGCGGCCCGCGCCGTCCTCGACCGCGCCTACGTCCTCGATCCGCTCAATCAAGCCACCCTCGGCGAGCTCATCCGCGCGGACGCCGAAGCCGGCAACCGCGAGAAACTCACCGAAAATCTTCCGAAATACCTGCGCATGCGAAAACCCTCCCGCGCCATCCTCGAAGAAACCCTCCTCCGCCTCGACCAGCCGAGCGACAGTGCCCTCCGCGACCAAATCCGCACCGCCCTCACTACCGCCAGCGCGACCCCGACCCCGTAATCCTAGCCT
Source organism: uncultured Opitutia bacterium (assembly GCA_903948415.1). Classification (GTDB taxonomy): domain Bacteria; phylum Verrucomicrobiota; class Verrucomicrobiia; order Opitutales; family Opitutaceae; genus GAS368. Next base: position 17,990 of record CAJAYO010000876.1, read on the forward strand.
GATGGCGGTGGGCGGGCGCGTTCCTCTGCCCCCATCGTCGG
>CAJAYO010000877.1 GCA_903948415.1 uncultured Opitutia bacterium
CTCATAGGGGTGCATGAGAAACACGAACTTCGTGCGCGTCGGCATCGGCGTGATCGAGCCACACCAGCAATGGCGCAACGGCCAGAAACAACGGTAACACATTTCGCGACTCATGAACGCTCGACGATTGCCGGCCCTCCGGCCCATGACCAGAGCGAAGATTCTCGACCTCCCGACCACGGCTTTCCGGTTTGGGTAGGGGCGTCGCTCGTCGGCGCCCGCGGGCGTCCACAAGGGACGCCCCTACGAAAGGCAGGCCAAACCGGAAAGCCGTGCCCGACCGCCGGGCGGACTTCCCGATAGACCCCATCACGCTCGGTCCGCTCGTCTGGAAAAACCAACGCGAGAGCGGCCTGCGAGTGAGCGGCGCATCCGCGCGCGCTCCTGCCCGCCCGTGAACTCTTCGCCAGCGAAGCCCGGCGCGCGGTGGAAAACCAGCATCCGCGGCACCGGCAAACGCGGGCGGCGGAGCAGGAGCTGCTTTGCCGCTGGGCGATCGCGCCCGGTGGCGCAACGCGCGCCGCATGCCGGAGCTTCGCCGCCCGGGCCGCGGACGGCCCCGTGCCCGAGGCGGTCTTCGAGGAATGTTTCGGCGGCGACTTCGCCGAGCTGCGTGACCGCTTCGGCGACTATTTGCCCAAAGCCGTGAACGAGATCGTGTGGATCGGTCCGAGCCGGCAGCCCTCCTTGCCGCCCTTCGAGGTCGAGCGCGCCACGCCCAATCAGATTGCCCGCGTCCGCGGCGAGTGGGAGCGACTGGCCATCGGGCACGTCCCGCGTGGCCTGCCACAAGCCCGCGAACCCGACCTCGTGCAGGCACGCCGTCGCCTGCGCCGCGCCGCGTCATAGGCGACAAAAAGCCCGCAGCGGCCGCGGCGCTCGACGCCTGTCTCGGCCATGCGACCGGTGAGAAGACCAGGGCCGCCGCCAGACGACGGCCCGCGAAACTCGGGGCTGGGTTGGCGCAACCTCCGTCCGGGCCCTGATGCCGGCCCTTTGTTCTGCCGGCCGCGCAGCCGGTCTGATCCTTCGCTCCGCGCAATGACGCGCCGCCCGCCCGCTACAGGTTTCGCGCGCTCGTAAAACTTCGCGCCTCACCTGTGATCGGATCGGCGAACGCGATCGACTTGGCCAGGAGTTGCAGGGGCTTCGTGTAGTCGTCGCTGTTTTCCGCGCGATGGACCGGATAGATTTGGTCGTGGCAGATCGGCATACCCAACGCCGCACAGTGGGCGCGCAACTGATGCTTGCGGCCGGTGACCGGCGACAGGCCGTAACGCGCAAACGCCCCGCGCATCTCCAGCAACTCGATCCGCGTCTCAGCGTTCGGCTCGCCGGCCACCTCCCGCATCTGCATGAAACGCGCCGGATTTTCCTCCAGGCGGCTCCGGTAGACCAGCGGCAGCGCGAGTTCGGGCCGCCACGGCGCGATGGCTTCGTACTGTTTCCGCACCGCCTGCTCGGCAAACATCGTTTGATACGCGCCGCGCGTCGCCGCTTGAATCGTGAAGACCACGAGCCCGGCGGTTTCCCGGTCGATGCGGTGAATCGGGGAAAGATCGTCGAGGCCGAGCTTCCGTTTCAGCCGCACGAGGAGGGTTTCCTGCACGTAGCGCCCCGACGGGATGACCGGGAGAAAGTGCGGCTTGTCCGCCACCACGATGTAGTCGTCTTGGAACACCACCACTTCGTCGAACGGGATGCGCGGTTCGTCTGCGAGCGAGCGATAGTAGCAGACCCGCAGATACGGTTCGTAGGGGCGCTCCGAAGTCACCGGCCCGCCCTGCGCATCCCGCACCTCGCCGGCTTGGAGGCGGGCCGTCCACGCCTCGGGCGAGATCCCCGGAAAACGCTCGATCAGAAAACGGCCGATCGTCGGCCACGCGCCCGGCGGCAGCACAACGGAACTCGGGCCCACCCCGTCGCGCGTGGGCAGCGGTACCGGGTTGTCCGAGGCGGGACGGGCGGAGGAAGGGCTCAATGGCGCGGGAGCCGGAGCTCAGAGGCCTTCGCCGTATTTTACGCCGCAACCGTAGGGCGGCGTTGTGGCGACTTCGACCGGCCGGCCCGCCTTCACCGCGGCCAGCACCGCCTTCACGTAGTTGTGCGCCGAGGACGTGTTCGCCTGACTGGCCTGCGGCTGATCGTCGATCGCCCCTTGGTAAACGAGCGTCCCGTCGCGGCCGATCACAAAGCAATGCGGGGTGGTCTGGGCGCCGAACAGCCGGCCCAGTTTTCCGCTCTGATCGCGGATGTAAGCCGTCGCAACCACCCCCTGCTTCTGCTGCCACTCCGCGGATTTCGCCGGATCGAGATCGCCCATCGCAGTCGAGTTCACCTGCAGCCACACGGCACCGTCGGCGGCCGCCGCCTCCTGCGTGCCGGGCATATTGCCGCTGCGATAGTGCCGCACGACGTAGGGACAGGCCGGGTTGAGCCATTCCAGCACCACCACCTTGCCGCGAAAGTCGGAGAGCTTCTGCGTCCTGCCCGCAAGGTCGGTGAACGTGAAGTCCGGCGCGGGCTGGCCGGACTCGACGCCCGCGAGAACCGCGGTGGCGGCCCCACCGGCGAGCAGCACGACGAGACAGAGCAGGCGTTGGAGCGATGACGTCATCTTGAAATGGAAAGCACGTCGCCCTCGGCCGTGCAGGCGAGCCTAATCTGCACCCACCGGGCCGACCGGCGCAGGATCGACCGCGGCGGATCTCGGCCCCACCCGCGTCCTAGCTTCTCGCGCACCACCCGACGACCGTCTCGACCATCCGCGGGGTGAAGCCTGGTTCCCAGACGTGGTCGCAGCCGGCGAGCTCGACGAGTTGCTTGGGCCCGCCCGCCCGCACGAAGGCCTCGCGCGAATCCTGCACCGGCACGACCCGGTCGGCCGTCCCGTGGACGAACAGCCAAGGCACGGCGATGTCCTCCGCGCGATCGACGACCGATCCGATCCGGCGCAAATCGTCCCGGTAGGCCGGCGAAAGCACGCAGCCCGGCTTGCCCCACATGAGGTCGCGCTCCGGCGTGA
>CAJAYO010000878.1 GCA_903948415.1 uncultured Opitutia bacterium
CGGGTTTGAGAACGTGCCATCCGACGAGTGCCAACCAGCCGTCGGGCGCCGTCAGCTCGGCGATCCGCTTCGCCCGCCACGCTGCGTTTTCCTGGCTAAACCCGTCAGCAGCCGCAGCCCCCGCCGAAGTCGCGGCGAGCAGGGCGAACATCAGGCCGAGCAGAATTTTCGTTTTCATGCGGACGGAAGCGGAGATTAGGCCGACCCACCGGCCATGCAAGCGCCCGGGCCACCCCCCGCGCACTGCGCGCGTAGCCGAGCACGCCCCGGCGGATTTTCCGGCCGGCGGCTTCATGCCGGCGCCCGCGGGTTCACCCCGTCTTGTCCCCTGGCCGCGTCGCGGCGGAAACTCCGCACCGCCAGCGCCAGCGCGAGCGCCATCAGCGCCGCGCCCTCGAAAAACGCGATGCCGAGCGGCACGTGACTGCCCGGTTCAACCGCCCAGCCGAAACTCCACGCGCCCAGCGGCAGCCCGACGACACTCGCCACGCTCGTGAGCCCGGCGAAGGCCCCCTGCACCGCGCCCTGCTCGTTGGCCGGCGAGTGGCGCGAAATATAGGACTGCAGCGCCGGTCCTGCGATCCCCGCGAACGACGCCCCCACGATGATGACATAAACGATCCAACCCTCGGTCGCCACGCCGTAGGCCAGATAGGCCGCGATTGTGATCGAGAAGCCGATGACGATCGCGCGGGTTTCGCCCAGCAGCGGCAGCACCCGCCGCACGAGCACCGCTTGCACCAGGGCCGAGCAGAGGCCCACGAGTGCAAACGACGCGCCGACCTGACCCGGCGTCCATCCGTAGCGATAGCCCGTGTAAATCACCCACGTCGCGTGCAGGAGCGTTTGCGCCACCCAGAAAATGAAATGCGTGCCCGCCAGCCCGAACACCACGGGAAAGCGCCGCAGCGCGAGCAACGCGCCGAGGGGATTTGCCCGCCGCCAATCAAAGGCCCGCCGTTTCTCCGGCGGCAACGACTCGGGCAACACCCACGCACCGTAGATCCCGTTCAGCGCCGCGAATCCCGCCGCCGCCCAGAACGGCAGCCGCAGATCGATCTGCCCCAGCAGCCCGCCCACCACCGGCCCGATCACGAAACCGAGCCCAAAGGCCGCCCCGAGCAACCCGAACGCCTGCGCGCGCTTTTCCGGCGGCGTCACATCCGCGACATAGGCGTTGACCGTCGCCAGCACCGCCGCCGTCAGACCCGAGATCATCCGGGCCACGAACAACCAACCCAGACTCGGTGCGAGCGCCATAATCACATAGTCGATACTCGAACCGGCCAGCGAAATGAGCAGCACCCGACGCCGGCCGTAACGGTCCGACAGCGCGCCGATGATCGGCGACCCGATGAACTGCATCAACGCGAACACCCCCGCGATCCAGCCATACCCATGCGCGCCATCCGCGACATTTCCGCCCTGAAACTCCGTCACCAGACCGGGCAGCACCGGAATCACCAGGCCGCCGCCGAGCATGGCGAGCAGCAGCGTGACAAAAATAAAGCCCAGCGCCGGTTGGCGGGCGGACGACGCAGTCATGGGCGGAACCTTCCCTAGGCCCGCCGCGCAACGCGAGCCCGCATCCGACCCAGCGACCCGGCCCGCCCTCGCGCCCGAAAAAGAGGCGGAACCCGCGAGAATATCCGTGAGTCTCCGTGCGGAGTGAGCCAACTTCCTCGCATCATGAAACCTTGGGCGACGCTGCTCGTGTGCGGACTGCTGGCCGGCGGGCCCGCCGGCACGCGCGCCGCCGACACTCCCGCCCTTCCCCGTTTTTCGCAGTTGCTCGCCACCCCCGACCGCGCGGCCACCGGCCTCGACCGCCTCTCCTCCGACCAGCTCGCCGTGCTCGACGCCCTCGTGCGACGCGACCTCCTCGCCCAGGCCGCGCCCCGCCGCACCGACGCCCCGGCGCCGCCCGCGCGATTCTCGCAGCGCCTCACCGACGACGAACGCCGCAACGCCGGCCTCGCCGCTCTGACCGCGGCCGAACGGGTCCGGCTCGACGCCTTCGCGGAGCGCAACGCCTCGGTCACCCTCGCCCGCACGCTTCTCTCGCCCCCGACCTTTGTGCCCCTCAGCGTCCGCGCGCGGGTGGCGGAAACCGCCAAATCCGCCGGGCCGGAAATCCACGGCTCGTTCACCCTTGGGATGGGTTTCGGGAAGGGCTACAGCGAAAAATTCGGCGGCATGACGCTCACTTACGAAGACCCGGCCCGCGGCTTGGCCTTGGCGTTCAGCTACACCGAATCGCACATCAAGGGCGCCGCCCCGTTCTACGTGCGCGACCCGCTCTACGATCCCGTCGGCCTGCCCCGTTTCGCCCCCGAACGCTAAACGGCCCCGGCGCTTCAGCCTCGCGTTCCGCCCCGCGGCCCGGCTACGACTCCCCCATGGCTTCCTCGCCCACCGGACTCGATCAACCTCAACGCGGTCAACCCTGCCCCTGCGGCAGCGGCAAACTTTTCGACGCTTGCTGCGAACCGCTGCTCACGCGCCAGCGCCCCGCCGCGACCGCCGAAGAGTTGATGCGCTCCCGCTTCACGGCGCATGTCGCCCGCGACGACCGTTACCTGCACGAAACCTACGCGCCCACGGCGAAGCTGCCCTACGTCGAGGAGACCGGCGAGACGCCCGTGCGCTGGACCAAGCTCGTGGTGCACTCGCACGAACTCGGCAAACAACCCGACACCGCGTTCGTCGAGTTTTCCGCCTATTACACCGAAGAGGGCCACGAAGGGGTCTTGGAGGAAAAGTCCGAGTTTCACCGCATCGACGGCCGGTGGATTTTCACCCGCCCGGTCCGCCAGGGCCCGGCCCCCGTCAAAGCCGCCGTCAAAGTCGGCCGCAACGACCCCTGCCCCTGCGGCAGCGGCAAAAAACACAAACAGTGCTGTCTCGGGAAAGCGTAAGGGCCGCGGTGACTTCCTCTCGGCCCGGGGCGGCGCCCCGGCGCAATCCTTGACGCACCGGGGCGGAACCGCGGGCCCGCGGCGCCGCCCCCGGCGGCGCCGCCCGCCGGCTCAGAACGTGCCCTTCAGGCCGATGGTCCACAGCGAGCCGAAGTCCTCGCGGGAGTTCAGCTGCGCGTGCTCGGGGGTGTTCGGCCCGCGACGCTCGGTGTCCTCCGTGGCATCGTTCAGGTTGCGCATGCTGGCGAAAATGCCGATGCGCCGCGTCAGATTGTATTCGCCGCTCAGATCAATGTAGAGGCGCTTGGACTGCCACGTGTAGGTGCCCGCCTCGATGCTCCGCGGCGACTCGGCAATATAGGTCCCGCGGCGGCGGCCGCGATAGTTCCAATTCATCCGCACGTTGAATTTCGGCCGCGAAAGGCTCACCCCCCAGTTGTAGATCCGCGGCTGGTAGTTGTTAAAGCTCGCCGTGGTATCCCCCACGGCCCGCTGCGCACTCATGTTCGCGAAGACCTGCACGCCGCGGGCCCACTGCGGCAGAAAGGTGAGCGACTGCTTGTAGTCGAACTCCGTGCCTTCCATCCGCACCCGCCCGGGGGCGTTGAAATTCGTGGTGACGTAATACGGTAGGAAGGTCTCTTCATCGAGGTCGTAGAGCGACAGAAACTCCGGCGTCGCCGGAAACACCGTCGAGGCGAAAAGATTTTCGAAGTCGCGGCGGAAAGCGCCGATCGAGATCTGGCCAACCCGTTGAAAATAATACTCGAAGCGGACCTTCATCGTGTTCGCGCTCCAGGCCTTGATCCCCGCATTGTTCACGCTGATGCGGTTGCTCGTCGGACTGCCGGGCAATTCCGTATCGGGCAGAGTCAGGCCGCCGGCATATTGGTCGAAATTGGGCCGGCCGACCGATTGATAAAGCGATCCGCGCGCGATCAGATTTTCCGCCAGATTGTAGCTGGCGTTGAGGCTCGGGAAAAAGCGGAGGTACTCCTTCTTCGTCTGCTGCCCGCGGTCGATGTAGGTGAGCTTGGAAACGGCGAGCGCGTTCGACAGCGCCGCGCCGCCGGCGGGATTGGGCAGCGTCGTCGGCTGGATCAACGTCGGCGCCGGGATCCGGTTCACCCCGGTGCCGGTGAAGATAATGTTTCCGTTCGCGTCCCGCTGCGGAATGACCTCCCCGTTGGCGTCCCGGCGATAGTTGCCCGTCGGGTCGCTGAGGAATCCGGACGCCGTGACGTTGGTCTGCTCCGCCCGAACCCCGCCGACGATCTTCAAACGTCCGCCGAACAACGCCAGGTCCCCGCGGAGGTAGGCGGCCGAAATCACCTCGGCCGCATACTTGGAGCGCCCCACCGCGTTGCGATAAGCGGCATTCGGATCCCGCGTGAAATAGTCGGGGTTGGCCTGGTAAAGCTCCCACAGGTCATAGTTGCTGGGATATTGCACCTGCGGGAAGCCCCACGGGGCGAACCGCTGCGAGAAAATCTCGTCGAGCACAAGACCCGCGCCGTCGTCGCTGCCCGGGACGGCCACCGTGCCGCTCGGCGTGGTGGTGCGGATCTTGTCCTTGCCGACAAATGTGTAGCCTACGCTCGTGCCGCGGATGTCGCGGATGGACTGGCGGAGCTCGGCGCCGGTCTTGAGCGCCAGCGGGACATTGAACAGGCGAAAGTCGCGGCCGAGATTGCCCCGGACGCCCCGCTGGACGTCGGCGGTTTCCCACGTGTCGCTCGTGCCGTTGTTGATCACGTAACTGGAAAGGCTGTACGGATCGACCACGGCGCCCGTGAGGCCGTCTTTCACCGAAATTTTCCCGGGCCGCAGGTAGGTGATCTCGCTGAACGCCACGGTGACGTTGGTGCGCTGGGAGTTGGTGCCGTTGAAATAGCCCTTGTCGATGTCCCGGTAGTGATTGCTCGAGTGGGAAAAACTCCCGCCCACGTCGGCCTTCCAAATCGGGCCGTTGTGGCGCCACACCAGCGTGGGCATGTAGGTCGTCCCGGCCTTCTGCCGGGCTCCGCTGTTCACGCTGATCGAGCCCTGCCCCACGTCACCATTGGTCGTGCGGGTGTCGAAATTGCCCGGCAATACGCGGGAAATCGCGAAGTTCAGATTCCGGTTGTTAAACTCGGCATCGAAATACGCGTATTGAAACGAAAACGAGATCATGTCGTTCCGCGACAATTTGAAATCCATCGTTGCCCCCATCGAGTCGCGCGTCGTGAGCTTGGTGCCATCACGCACCTGATAGTTGCTTAGATACGGCTTGTCGGGGGTGGTGTCGGGCAGCGCCCCGGGCCCGGTCACTCCGGCCACTGTCACCGGTGCACTGGTGGCCTGACCGGCGCCACGCCACGTGTTCGCGAAGTAATCCTGCATCGTGTATTGGGACGAATGGCCGCCGGAGAGCGTGAAGCCGAAGCGTTTGTTCACCGGCACGACCCACGAGAAATCGAACCCCGGATGAATCTTGTAGGTCTCGTCGCGCGTCGGCCCCGGCGTCTTTTTCAACTCCTTCTCCGCGTCGCGGAACATCCAATAGGTGCTCCAATTGAGCACCGGCTTCGAGCGCTCGAACGCCCCGCGCGGCACCATGTTCACCCCGCCGGCCAGCGCCGATCCGGGCGACTCCGGCGTGGGCGAATGGTAGACCTCGATGCGCGCAATGTTGTTGATCGAAACCTGCTCGAGTTCGACCGTGCGGCTGGTGCCAGAGGACGCCGCGCTGGACAGACTGAAACCGCCGATCGTCACCGGCACGTTGTTCGACGGCGCCCCGCCGAGCGAAATCGTGCGCGCGTCGCCCCCGCCGTAGTCCATGCTGATCCCCGGGATGAATTTCAAAAACTCGCCCACATTGCCTTCGGCGACATGCCCGAATTCGTCCGCCGAAACGACGTTCATCATGTTGGACGCGAAGCGCTGCTCGTTGATCGCGATCGCGGCCCCGTCCATCTCCTTCGACGCCCCGACCGTGAACTCCGAGAGTTTGACGACGCCGGTGTCTTTGTCCGTGACCGACGTTTTCTGCATGGCGGCGAGACTGAAATCGCGCTGCACCGTCGCCCCGGCCGCAACGACCACCGCCTCGGATTGGACGTCGAGCCCCGTAAAAAACACGCGCACCCTGGCCGGGCCGGCCGGCACGCCGGAAAAGCGATATTGCCCCGAGGAGTCGGTGAACGTTTCCAACCGAGTGCCTTCGAGGGTCAGGCGCGCCTTTTCGAGATACTCCCCGTTGCGGGTGTTGAGCACGCGGCCCTCGATCGTGCCGGTGGCCGGCGTTTGGGCCAACGCCGCCGCGGCGACGAAGCAGGCAAGGAACAGGGCGCGGGCCCAACGGCCCGCGAAGCGGATGGTCATCATAAGGGGTGGGGAAGCCCGACGCACCATGAGCGGCCGCCGGACAGGTCGGGAAACCTGGCCGAAAAGGTGCGGCCCCAACAAGGCAATTCGCCCGCTTCCCCCTCGCCCCGCCCAAAGTCCCCGGAATTTCTTGTCGCCGAACCGGCACCCGCCTGTTTCCGTCCTTATCCAGCCCGTGAATACCCCGCTTCCCTCCATCGCCGTAATCGACGGTTCGCTCTGCCAACTCACCCGCGAAGGGGTCCACGCCGCCGCCCATGCACCCCTCGCGACCGCCGTCGTCGAATTCTGCCGCGGCCCCCGGTGTTTCTACGTGCGCGAACACCCCCACGGGCTGCTCCCGGGCATCCCCAATCTCTACTGCCTCGACCGCGAACTGCGCCTGCAATGGCTGGCCGAATGGCCCCTCGCCGACGACCCCTGCGCGGCCATCGCCCAAGTCGAGGACGAGGTCCTGACGGTCGTCTCCTCCCGGGGCGTCCGCGTGCGCGTCGATGCGAACACCGGCCGGTTGCTCGACCGCGCGGACCGGGCGGTCGCCGCCAGTTAACCGTCCCGCTTGCGCGTCTGCCTCGACGTCGGCGCCCCATTGCCCCGGCCCTCCTCGCTGATGAGCGCGGCGAGGGAATTGCTTCGCGCCCGCCCCTGAACAGACTGACGGCATGCCTTTGCGCCTGCACGTCACCCGCCGCCAAATTGTTTCCCGCGGACTCCACCACACCTGCCCCAACTGCGGCGGCCGCACCTTGTTTCAAACCGGCAAGCGCTTCGCGCTCAACCCGGCCTGTCCGGCCTGCGGGCTGAAACTCGACCGCGGCGACGGGTTCTTCCTCGGACCCTTTGTGATCAGCTACACGGTGACCGTGGCCTTCGCGATCGTGCCGCTGTTGGTGCTCGCCATCTTCGGCGTGATCGGCCCGGCCCCAACGATCATCCTCGGCGGCGGATGCGCGCTCGCGCTCCCCGCCCTGCTCTACCGCTCGTCCTGGAGCTGGTGGCTCATGGGCTATTTCTATTTTCTGCCGGAAAAACTGCCCCACAACCGCGGCGCCCGGTGCGAGGACGAGGAAGCGTAACTTGTCCCCGCCCGGACACGACGACCTTCAGTTCGACGACAAATGCCATAGCCGGCAGAGCGGGCACAGATAGGCCGTGCGCTGGCGCGCCAAGCCGAGGATGAGCGCCGCATCGAGCGCATCCCCCTGCGTGCGATACCGGCGCTTGCGCACACACATGCGCTGCCGCTCGTCCCGGGTCGGTTTCTTCATTCCCGGAACGAGCCGGTGCGCCTCGTGCAGGTCAAATCAGCTCCACTTTTCCGGGGATCGGCACCGGCGTGAAGAGGCCGGGACCGGGCCCCGGGTTCTTCGGGAAGATATCGAGCTTCGAACCTTCCATGAGCCACTGCCATTTGATCTCGCGGCCAGTGTAGGCCGCCATGCGGCCGCCGATCGCCGTCATCGTGCTGATCGCCACCTGCTCGCCTTCATTGAGCGCGGAGCCATTGCGGATGCTGTTGATGAGATCCGTGTGCTCGACGACGTAGGGATTCGGATTCTCGCCGGAATAGTTGAAGGGCTTTTCCCCTTTGATCAGGCCCTTGTCGCAATCCGACATTCCCTTGGTGCCGACAATGCGCTCGGCAATGCGGGTGGTCGATTTGGGCGTGTGCCGGCACATGCTGGTGACGCGCGCGCCATTGGCATACTCCATCTCAACGGCGAAGTGATCCCAGATGTTTCCGGCGATACTGCCGCGGTTCTGCCGTCCACCCATGCCGTAAAATTTCACCGGCGGGCCGCCAAACGCCCAGTTGACCACATCGAGATTGTGCAGGTGTTGCTCGACGATCTGGTCGCCGCTGAGCCAGTCCCAGTGATACCAGTTCCAGCACTGCCACTCGAAGTCGCTGAGCTTGGCGAGGTCCGGATACTTCGGGTCATTTTTCTCGCGGAACCAGATGCCGTCGCCGTTCCAATAACAGTTGCCGGCCACCAGCTCGCCGATGTCGCCACCGTTGATCCGCTTCATCGTCTCAATGTAACTCGGCTGATGGCGGCGCTGCGTGCCCGCGATCACGGACAGCTTCTTCTCCTTCGCCAAGCGCGCCGACTCGATTACCGAGCGAACGCCGACGGGATCCACCGCCACCGGTTTTTCGATAAACACGTGCTTTCCCGCCGCGACCGCCGCCGCAAAATGCAGCGGACGGAATCCGGGCGGGGTCGCGAGGATCACCATGTCGATACCGGCCGCGAGGACTTTTTGATAGGCGTCGAAACCCGAGAAGCCCTGCACGTTGGGCAGCTTCAGCTTCTTCTTCGCGGACTCGACCTGCCAGGGAAACAAGTCGCCCAGCGCCACGATCTCGATGCCCGGGGCGGAATCCAGGCAGTTCTGGGCCGCGGCCGGACCGCGCCCACCGCAGCCGACGACGCCGACCCGGATGCGGTCGGATCCCGCCACGGCACCATACATTCGCGGGGCATTCAGCCCGGACAAGACGGCGGCACCGGCGGTGACCGCGGACAGTTTCATAAAATCACGGCGAGAAACACGGGGGACGGGCGGAACATTCATGGGGATGGATTTTTTGGCGGTTGACTGGCTCTGGGAGTGAAAAGGCGGCGCGATTGCCGCCCACTTCGCAGGCACGCTGATCATACCCTGCGACGCCCACTCAGTCTGGGCGTCTGCGGTAGAATGCAACGCACTTTTTGCTTTCACCCGCTGCGCCGTTGGCGGAGCGACCCGCCCCTCGGGCGCTCGGCCCCCGCCGTCACGGCACTTCCGGCGCTTCGTTGCGCAATACTTTCGCTTCAATGACAAAAGGCCCCGCCGGCAACACGCTCGCGATCAGCACCAGCGCGGTGCGGCGCCACGGCCAATCCCGCTCCTGCGCCACCTGCATCGCCGCCACGAGATAGAGCAAAAACAAGACCCCGTGCGCCATCCCCACCACGCGGACCGCGTCAGGCCAACCGGCGAGATACTTCAGGGGCATCGCCACCCCGAGCAGGAGCAGAAACGAAACGCCCTCCCAAAAACCGATGATGCGCAGCCGACCCAGCGATGTCTTGAGTGATTCCATTCCGGACTATTTCCGCGACGAAGCCCCGTGCTGTCGAGATTTTCGCAACCGACCCCATGCTCCGGGCTACTTCCGCTCCGCCAGCATCGAATCGATGAACTTCAAAATCTCCAGGCGCCCCTGCTTCGTCTTCGAGGAACTCGTGAAGATCCGCGGCGGTTCGGCGCGTCCGGCGAACACCGTTTTCATGAAAAACGCCACGTTCGTCTGCACCTGCGTCGCGGACAGCTTGTCCGCCTTCGTGAAAATCAACGCGAACGGCTTGCCCGAGCCCTCCAGCCACGCGAGGAACTCCCGGTCAATCTTCTGCGGCTCCAGCCGCGAATCGATCAACACGAAGACCAACCGCAGCTTCTCCCGCCGCTCCACGTAGTCCGCCGCCGCCTCGTTGAAGTCCGCCCGCTCGTTCTTGCCGACATGCGCATACCCGTAGCCGGGCAAATCGACGAGGTTCCACGAGCCGTTGATCCGAAAAAAATTGATCAGCTTCGTCTTGCCCGGCGTCACCGACACCTTCGCCAGCTCCCGCCGCTCGGTGAGCAGATTGATGATCGAGGACTTCCCGACATTCGAACGGCCGATGAACGCAAACTCGGGAAAGGGCGAATTCGGGCACGCCTTGAGGTTCGGCGCGCTGCGGTCGAACTCGGAGGATTTGATCTTCATCCGCCGACGCTGACGTCTTCCGCGGGTTAATCACCAAAAATCATGCGGCCGCCCGCCGCGCATGGTCTTTCTTTTTGAGGGCAAGCATTGACTCAGGTGGAGCGGCGGACGCGCAGGTCGGCGGCGGGAGGGGAGTGGAGTTGTCCGTGGATCTCCGGGTGGGAAACACCGGGAAATGCTCCGGCAGCAACGCGAGCCGGGGGTTGCGCAGGAGGGCGAGACTGGCGAGCAGGCCGGGGTGACGCGTGCGGGAACGATCTTCGCCCCTGACCGCGTCACGGCGCCAGTGGTTGCGGATCTCAACGCCGCCCCAGTGGCCGCGCACCAGGGACCGCCACTGCGCCGGCGTGTGGTCGGCCTCCTCCGCGCTCGACAC
>CAJAYO010000879.1 GCA_903948415.1 uncultured Opitutia bacterium
CCTTCTCGGTCCCGTTTGACGCGGCGCTCTCCAGCCTCGGCGCCACCGTGGGCCGCCTCACGGCGGTCGGGGCGACCTATGTGGAAAACGCCGGCGCCGCGTGGACGCCCGGCGTGTTCTCCACCTCGGCGGCGCCGTATTTCATCCGCTTCACGACCGGAGCGCAGAGCGGCCGCAGCTTCCGCATCGTCGCACCCGCGAACACCGCCACGCGCCTCAACGTGGCCGACGAAGGCCTCGATCTGACCACCCTCGGGCTCGACGTGACGGCCGCGAACGGCACCGGCTACGAGATCATCCCCGGCGATACGCTGGCGACGTTCTTTGGCACGACGGCGCCGGGCGACACGCTGGTCGTCCAGGGCGCCGGCGATCCCCTCGCCGCCGACCTCGTGCAAGTCTGGGGCGGAGCGGCGTGGTTGAATTTCTACTACAACACGACGTGGGCCCGGTGGGCGCGCGACACCGACACCGTCACGTCACCCACGCGCGATACGTTTCTCCTGCGCTCGGACCGCGGCCTCATGCTGACGCGCCGCGGGGCGACCCCGTTGACGATCGCCGTAGTCGGCCGGGTGCTCGGCACACCGCAACGCGCCGTGCACGCCCGCACGGAAAACGCGCTCACCTTCCTCGCGACGATGCAGGCGTCCGATATCACGCTGGGCGCGCTCGCCCTGCAATCGCCCGCCCGCACCGCCGATTGGCGCTCCTCCGCGGATCCGGCCCAGGCCGACATTCTCCTCGTGTGGAGCGGCGCCACGTGGTTCAGCTTTTTCTACAACGACACGACCGGGCACTGGCAGCGCGTGGGCGACCCTATGCTCAGCCGCGACAGCTACGTCATCAAGGCGGGCACCCCGGTCTTCGTGCAACGCCGCGTGGCCGGTCCCACCACCGCCGAAAAAACCATCAGCTTTCCGGCCCCGGGCAGCTGATTTCGCGACTCTCTGATTCTGTGAATTTTTTCGAGCCGCGACGGCTGCGCCTGTTTTTACTCTTATTCCTGCTGGGTATTTCTGCCGCCCGCCTCCGCGCCCAAACGGTGGTGCTGGATAATTTCAACACCGGCACCGTGAGGGGCGCCCCGATTGCTGGATACAGCTGGGTGGGCCAAGTCACCCAAAATTCCGAGTCGATCACCGTCGGCGGGACCGCGCAGGATGATAACGGTTGGGGGGCGACCGGGCTGAGTCTCAACCTCAGCGGTCTGAACTACGTGCGGATCACGGCCCAGCGGGACGCGGGCAATCTGAACCAATCGATCGCGCTGCAGTTGGTGAATAACGATACTCTCGATACGCTGATTGTGTCGGTCGCCTCCTCGGCGTTTTTGTCGGGCACGATGACCCAGGTGCAAATCCCGATCGCGGCGCTGCTCGGCAGCTTCGACCTGGCGAATATCAACGATTGGAGCCTCGGCGGCATGCTGCCTAATCCCGGAACCTCGGCCTTTCGCATGACGATCGACCACCTGGCGATGAGCAACGCGCTGCTCCCGCTCAGCGGCGGCGGCACCTTCGTCACCGCGGGCAATCAGGTTTACTCGACCGCCGTGAACCTCGACGCCGCTACGACCCTCGGCAGCACCGGCTCCAACGGCAACGCGATCACGTTCGCCTCCACCGTCGACGGCGCCTTTGACCTTACGCTGAACA
>CAJAYO010000880.1 GCA_903948415.1 uncultured Opitutia bacterium
GCAAGCCGTAGCCCGCCGGGTCGGCCGTGGTCATCCATTGGTTGATCGGCGAGGCGTCGTAGTTGACCGTTTGGTTTTCCGCCATCCACTTGGCCGAACCGCGCGCCACCCCCAGGGTGCCGAGAGTAATAATGAAGGGCGTCATCCGCAGGCCCGCGATGGCGACCCCGTTGAGCAGCCCGATAAGGGCGCTTGAGACGATCATGCCCCCCACGACCGGGGCCGGGCCCCAACCGCTCTGAATCAGCAACGCACCCACGACGCTCGTAAACGCGATGCTTGAGCCGACCGACAGGTCGATGCCGCCGCTCACGATGATCATCGTCATGCCCAGCGCCCCGATCGCGACGATCACCGTCTGGGTGAAGATGATCTTGAAATTGTGATACGTCAGAAAGAACTCGCGTGTTTCCGTGGGCAGTGAGAACAGCACGATCACGAGGATGAGGCCGATGAACGGTCCGCCTTTCGCGAGGAGTTTTCTGAGGGTGTCTTTCATCGGGGAAATCAGGAACTGCCGGTGGCGACGCGCATGATCTCGGCCTCGCTCCACTCCGCGCACGGCCGGATCGCCGCGAGTTCGCCCCGGCACATCACCCCGACCGTGTCGCACAAACCGAGGAGCTCGGGCAGGTAGCTGCTGACGACAATCACCGTCTTGCCCGCCGCCGCCAGGCCGCCGATGAGCTCGTAAATCTGGGCCTTGCTGCCGACATCGATGCCGCGCGTGGGTTCGTCGAGCAGGAAAATCCGGGCCGGATGCTCGAGGAGCCGCGCGATCGCCACCTTCTGCTGGTTGCCCCCTGAGAGGTCGCCAATCGGCTGCCCCGTATCGCGGCACTTGACGCGGAGTTCATCCACCCAGCGTTGCGCAGCCTCGCGTTGCCGCGGACCGTTGATCCACCCGCCGCGCCCATACGATCCCTGTTTCGTGAGCGTGAGGTTGTCGGCGATCGATTGGTTGAGCATCAGCCCCTCCTCTTTGCGGTTCTCGCTCAGAAAACCGAGCCCTTGCCGCCAACGCCGACGCGGAGTCGCCGCTTGGCCCTCGGCGCCGATGATGCACACGTCGCCGGCGACGACGGCATCGAGCGAAAAAATCGCCCGCAACAAGTCCGTGCGGCCCGCCCCGATCAGCCCGGCCAACCCGAAAATCTCGCCGGTGCGGACCTGAAAACTGGCCCGTTTGAGGCGCGGTACACTCGCCACCGCCTTAACCTCGAGGACCACGGCCCCGCGCGCGTGCGCACTCCGAGGATAGAGGGTTTTCACCTCGCGCCCCGTCATCAGCGTGACGATGTGGTCGAGCGTCGCGTCCTTCATGACTCCCGTGCCGACCGTCTCTCCGTCCTTGAGCACGGTGTATCGGTCGCAGAGGCGGCGGCATTCCTCGAGGAAGTGGCTGATATAGATGATGCTCACGCCCTGGGCCCGCAGCCGGAGAATCGTCGCGAAGAGCTTTTCCGTATCGGCCTGGGTGAGACTGCTCGTCGGCTCGTCCATGATCAGGACCTGCGGCTTGATGAGCAAGGCGCGCGCGATCTCGATCACCTGCTGTTCCGCGATGGAGAAATCGCCCGCGCGCCGGTCGAGGTCGATGCTCTCGTGTCCCAGCTGCGCCAACGCGGCCCGGGCCCGCTCCCGCGACGCGCGTCGGTCGATCCAGCCCCACGCGACGGACTCGGCCCCGAGCAGAATGTTTTCCTGCACGGAAAGGTGGAGCGCGAGATTGAGCTCCTGGTAGATCATCGCGACGCCCTTCAGCCGGGCGTCGTGCGGATCGGCCGGAACGTAAGGTTGCCCGCCGAGTTCCATCGCGCCCGCGTCCGCGGCGTGGGCCCCGCTCAGGATCTTCATCAGCGTGCTCTTGCCGGCCCCGTTCTCACCGATCAGCCCGTGAATTTCCCCGGGGACGATCTCGAACGACACGCCGCGCAAGGCGCGCGTCGCGCCGAAACTCTTGCGGATGTCCACAAGCCGCAGGCCGGCGGCGGTCGTCGTCATTATTTCAAATACTTGTCGAGCGGCGGGCGGACAATTTCGGCCATCGCGGGATCGTTGAAATTGGCCTTGGTCACGAAACCGACCCCGGTGTCGATCACCGCCGGCACTTTTTCCCCGCGCAAAACCGCATAGGCGGTCTTCACGCCGAGGTAGCCCATCTGCATCGGATTCTGCACGACGAGGCCGTCGATATGCCCCGCCATCAGCCCGGCGTTCAAGGTCTCGCCCGAGTCGAAGCCGACAAACTTCACCTTGCCCGCGAGCCCGGCGTCGCGCACCGCGAGCAACATGCCCGCCGTGCCGGACTCGTTGCTGGTGAAGATGCCGTTGAGCTGTTTGCCAAACCGGTTGAGCAGATTCTCCGCCGCCTGCTTGGCCGTGTCCCGGGTCGCGCCGGCATGCTGGTCGCTGGAGAGAATCTTGATGGCCGGATGCTCTTTTTTGATCGCTTCGAGAAACCCCTCCTCGCGCTCTTCGGTGCTGGCCGAGCCGACTTGCAGACGGAGCATGATGACGTTGCCTTTTCCGCCGAGGAGCTTGCCGAGCTGGCGACCGGCGATGCGCCCGCCCTCGCGGTTGTCGGTCGAGACGTAGCTGGCGATGGCCTTGGTCTCGAGGCCGGAGTCGATGACGACGACGGGGATCTTCGCGCGGATGGCGCCCTCGACCGGAGCCACGAGCGCACGCCGGTCGAGCGGCGCGAGGACCATCGCGTTGACCTTTCGGCC
>CAJAYO010000881.1 GCA_903948415.1 uncultured Opitutia bacterium
GTCGATCCGCTCTCCCTCTCCCGCCTCGAACTCGTCAAAGGCCCCGCCTCCGTCCTCTACGGCAGCGACGCCGTCGGCGGCACCGTCAACGCCCTCAGCCTCACCCCCGCCTTCTCCGCGCCTCCCTCCGCGACGTCCACCTCCGCGCCGCCCCCATCCACCGCCACGGCCACCGCCCAACTCTCCCACCGCTACGCCTCCGCCGACGATTCCCACGTCACCCGCCTCACCGCCTCCGGCCGCCTCCACAACCGTCTCGCCGCCCAACTCGGCCTCTCGCTCAAAAACTATCACGACCTGCGCGCCGGCCGCGGCACCGGCTCCCAACCCCGCACCGGCTACGCCGAATCCGGCCTCGACGCCTCCCTCGCGTATCGGATCGGCCCCCACGCCCGCCTCACCGCCCTCGCGCAGGACTTCACCCAAGCCGACGCCTGGCGCACCCACAGCACCGTCTTCGGCAGCACGTGGCTCGGCACCCGCCCCGGCAACGACCTCCGGCGCTCCCTCGACCAGTCGCGCCGCCTCTTCGCCGTCCAACTCCACGCCGACCACCTCGCCACCCCCGTCGACGAACTCCACTTCAGCGTCTCCCACCAGCACCACGGGGAGGACCAGTTCCGCCTGCGCCAGGACCGCCGCCGCGAAGACACCGGCTTCACCGTCGCCACCCTCGGCACCTTCGTCCAAGCCCAGAGCCCGTCACCCTTCGGCCGCTGGATCTACGGCGGCGAGGCCTACCGCGACCGCGTCAACTCCACCAGCGTCCGCTACCGCGCCGACGGTTCCCTCAACGCCATCGACATCCAGGGCCCCGTCGCCGACGACGCCACCTACGATCTCGCCGGCGCCTATCTCGAAAACCGCCTCCCGCGCCTCGGCCCCGTCGATCTGATTCTCGGCGCCCGTTACAACTACGCCGCCGCCGATGCCCGCCGCGTGCGCGATCCTCGCTCCGGTGCCGTCACCCGCGTCTCCGCCGATTGGCACTCGCTCCTCGCCAGTCTCCGCGGCGTCGTCCGCCTCGATCGCACCGGCCGCCACAATCTCTTCGCCGGCCTCTCCGAATCCTTCCGCGCCCCCAACCTCTCCGACCTCACCCGCTTCGACATCGCCGAGGGCGGCCAGATCGAGACGCCCGCCCCCGGCCTCGAACCCGAACGCTTCGTCACCGCCGAAGCCGGCTGGCGCACCCGCCACCCCCGCTGGTCCGCCACCGTCGCCGCCTTCCACACCGTCATCCGTAACCAAATTATCCGTACCCCCACCGGCGCCACCGTCGACGGCCTCGCCGAGGTCACCAAACGCAACTCCGGCGCCGGCTACGTCCACGGCCTCGAGCTCGCCGCCAGCACCCGCCTCAACGCCGCCTGGACTCTCTCCGGCGCCCTCACGTGGATGCGCGGCGAACTCGACTACTTCCCGTCCGCCCAATCCGCCCTCCTCCTCCGCGCCCCGCTGTCGCGCGTCATGCCGCTCACCGGCCACCTCACCCTCCGGTGGGACGCCCCCACCGCCCGCACCTGGGTCGAATTCGCCGCCTCCGCCGCCGGCCGCCAGGACCGCCTCGCCCCCGGCGACCGCGTCGACACCGAGCGTATCCCTACCGCTGGCACACCCGGCTATCTCGTCGGCAAACTCCGCTCCGGCTGGCGCGCCACCCCGGCCCTCACCTTCACCGCCGCCCTCGAAAACCTCACCGACACCGACTACCGCATCCACGGCTCCGGCCTCAACGAACCCGGCCGCAACGTCCTCCTCTCCGCCTCCTACCGCTTCTAAACCAGGGCCGGTCGCCCACCCGCCCTCCCCCCTCCCCCCTCCGCGCCCGCCGCCGGCTCGTATTACTCTGTCACGTCCATCTTAGAAATCGCTTGAAATAAAGTGTCACGTATTACGTGACACTGCCTCTGAGAAAATCGGTTTTTTTGGACGAAACTTAACGCAGTCATACCAGCTCGAGCGCCCCCGCGGCGCGACCTACCGTTCGGTTGCCGCGATGAATAGAAACGGAAAGCCGACGCCCCCGCGCCCCTCCCGTCCCCCGCTCCCGCCTCTCCAACCCGCGATAGATCCCTGCCCACTCTCCCTCCTCCCCCGCGGCACCACGCCCATCGGCCCCGGAACCTCGCCGATTTTTGGGCCGCTTTGTTTTATTTTTCGCCAATCCCTCCCGTTCTCACCCCATGCACCTCCCTCGTTCCGTCCGCCTCCCCCGCTTCCTCTCCGTCGTCCTGGCCGTCGTCTTCGCACCGCTCGCCCCGACCGCCTCCGCCGCCGAATTCCCCGACGCCGCCCAACCCCAACTCGCCGCCACCGCCGCCGGCCGCGTCTACCTCGCCTTCGGCCGCGGCCCCGAAATCTTCGTCGCCCGCTCCGACGACGCCGGGACCACCTTCGCCGCCCCCGTCCGCATCGCCGCCCTGCCCTCCCTCATGCTCGGCCGCCGCCGCGGCCCGCGAATCGCCGCGCACGCCGACACCGTCACCGTCACCGCGATGGCCGGCGAACTGTTCGCCTTCCACTCCAAAGACGGCGGCAAAACCTGGCGCGGCCCCGTCCGCATCAACGACGTCCCCGGCTCCGCCCGCGAGGGCCTCAACGGTCTCGCCGCCGCCCCCGACGGCCGCCTCTTCACGACCTGGCTCGACCTCCGCGACGTCCCCGGCGCCCGCACCCAACTCTTCGCCTCCGAGTCCACCGACGGCGGCGCCACCTGGAGTACCAACACCCTCGTCTACCGCGCCCCCGCCGGCAGCACCGTCTGCGAATGCTGCCACCCCTCCGCCACGTTCAACGCCCGCGGCGACCTCGCCGTCATGTGGCGCAACGGCCTCGACGGCGCCCGCGACCTGTGGACCTCCACGCGTCCCGCCGGCACGCGCGACTTCACCCCCGCCACCAAACTCGGCGAAGGCACCTGGCTCCTCAAAGCCTGCCCCATGGATGGCGGCACCCTCTTCCCCTCCGGCGAGACCTTCGCGAGCATCTGGCAACGCGCCGGCGCCCTCTTCCTCGCCCGCCCCGGCACCCCCGAAATCCCCCTCGGCCCCGGCACCCAACCCGTCGCCGCCACCCTCGGCCCCGACACCCACCTCTTCTTCCAACGCGGCCCCGACCTCCTCGCCGCCCGCCTCAACGCCTCGCTCGCTCCCTCCGCCCCGACGCCCCACGCAAAAAACGCCCGCTTCCCCGCCCTCCTCGCCCTTCCCGGCGGACGCGCCGCGCTCCTCGCGTTTGAGCAGGGCCCCGCCAAAGGTCCCGTCTCCGTCGTCGTCGAAGCGCTCGCTCCCTGAGCGAATCCAGTTTTCCCCCACGCCCG
Organism: uncultured Opitutia bacterium; assembly: GCA_903948415.1. Taxonomy (GTDB): domain Bacteria; phylum Verrucomicrobiota; class Verrucomicrobiia; order Opitutales; family Opitutaceae; genus GAS368. The sequence goes on from CAJAYO010000881.1 coordinate 3,323, forward strand.
CCGCCGCCGCTCCGTCCGGCCGCGGCGCCGACCCGGCCGTCCACCGCGCCCCGCCGGGACCACCCACCGCCACGCAGGCTCGCCGCGCCCCGACATTCCGGTAAGGTCCCCTCCCTGCCTTCGCCTCCTCGGCCATGAAACACGATCACCCTCCGTCCACTCCTGCCGCATCGTGCCCCGCCCCCGACGCCGCGCCCACCCCCGCCCCCGACGCCCCCGTCTACATGGGCCTCCCCCACGAACGCATCTTGCGCCCGCGCCTCTCCGTCGCCGCCGCCCTTTCGCTCCCCGTGCTCGTCCTCGCAATGGGCCCGATGCTCGCCCCGCACACTTTCCACGCCCTCCCCACCCACCTCTCCGCCTGGACCCAGCTCGTCCTCACCACCCCCGTGTTCTTCTGGTGCGGCGCCTACTTCATCCGCCGCTGGTGGACCTCTCTCCGCGACCGCGACACCAACATGTTCACGCTCACGGTCACCGGTACCGGCGCCGCGTATTTCTACAGCGTCTTCGCCGTCCTCTTCGGCCAAAAATTCCCGCCCGCATTTCTCACCGTGCACGGCGTTCCCCTCTATTTCGAAGCCACCGCCTTCATCACCACCATCGTCCTCCTCGGCCAAATCCTCGAACAGCGCGCCCACGCCCGCACCGACGCCGCCATCCGCGCCCTCATCGCCCTCGCCCCGCCCACCGCCCACCGCCTCACTGCCGACGGCCGCGAGGAAGCCGTCCCGCTCTCCGCCATTCACCCGGGCGACCAACTCCGCGTCCGCCCCGGCGAACACGTCCCCGTCGACGGCTCCGTCACCACCGGCACCAGCGATCTCGACGAGTCCATGCTCACCGGTGAACCGCTCCCCGTCACCAAACGCCCCGGCGACCCCGTCTCCGCCGGCACCCTCAACACCACCGGCTCCGTCGTCTTCCGCGCCGAACGCGTCGGCGCCGACACCCTCCTCGCCCAAATCGTCCGCCTCGTCGAAGCGGCCCAAAACAGCGAAGCCCCCATCGCCCGCCTCGCCGACCGCGTCTCCGCCTTCTTCGTCCCCGCCGTCGCCGCCCTCGCCGCCCTCACCTTCGCCGCCTGGTTTTTCTTCGGCCCCGAACCCCGTTTCCTCTACGCGCTCCTCAACGCCGTCGCCGTCCTCATCATCGCCTGCCCCTGCGCCCTCGGCCTCGCCACCCCCGTCTCCCTCGTCACCGCCATCGGCCGCGGCGCACAGGCCGGCGTCCTCGTGAAAGACGCCGCCGCCCTCGAACGCCTCGCCTCCGCCACCACCCTCCTCATCGACAAAACCGGCACACTCACCGCCGGCCGCCCCCGCGTCGTCGCCCTCGCCCCCACCGCCAGCTTTCCGTTCGCCCAACTCTCATCCCTCAACTCTCAACTCAGCCGCGCCGACGCCCTCCTCGCCCTCGCCGCCGCCGCCGAATCCCCCAGCGAACACCCCCTCGCCCGCGCCATCGTCGCCGCCGCCCGCGAACGCCGCCTCGCCCTCCCGCCCATCACCGCTTTCTCCGCCACCCCAGGCCTCGGCGTCCGCGCCCGCGTCGACCACCACGACGTCGTCATCAGCCGCGCCCCCGACTCCGACCACCCCGACCCCGTCCCCGGCGCCACCGTCGTCTGCGTCCTCGTCGACGGCCAGCTCGCCGGCACCCTCGCCCTCGAAGACACGATCAAACCCACCACGCCCGCCGCCCTCGCCGAACTCCGCCGCCTCGGCTTCCAAATCATTATGGTCACCGGCGACCGCACCGCCGCCGCCCGCGTCATCGCCGAAAAACTTTCCCTCGACGGCTTCCACGCCGACACCGCCCCCGCCACCAAACAGGCACTCGTCCACGTCCATCAATCCCGCGGCGAACGCGTTGTCTTCGCCGGCGACGGCCTCAACGACGCCCCCGCGCTCGCCGCCGCCGATGTCGGCATCGCGATGGGCACCGGCACCGATGTCGCCTTGCACAGCGCCGGCCTCGTCCTCGTCAAAGGCGACCTCACCGCGCTCGTGCGCGCCGTGCACCTCGCCCGCGCCACCCTCCGCAACATCAAACAAAACCTCTTCTGGGCCTTCGCCTACAATCTCCTCGGGCTCCCCCTCGCCGCCGGCGCCTTCTATCCGTTCACCGGCTGGCTCCTCCATCCCATGTTCGCCGGCGTCGCCATGAGCCTCAGCTCCCTCACCGTCGTCGCCAACGCCCTCCGCCTCCGCCGCGTCCGCCTCTGACTCGCCCCACTCACACGGTCGTGCACGGTGTCCTCTGGGTCGGAGCTCCGTGCCCTCTGTGACGCCGGCCTTGGCTAAACTCCGTCGCGATTATTCCAGTCCAAAATCGGCCAACCCGTCACCCGCCCGCTCGGCGCACATCTCCTCCCGCCTCCGCCGCCCTGAAACCCGCCCTCCGGCTCCGCTCGCTCGGCCTCGCCGCCACCAAATCCCCCGCCGCGCAAACCCACCGCGCCCGCGCCGTCGCCGCCACTTCGCCGCCCCTCTCTTCTCCGCCTCCGTTTTTTCCGTGTCGTCCGTGTGTTCCGTGGGCCTCCTGCCTTGAGCCGTGTTCATCCGGGAAATCCGTGGGGAAAAAATCCGGCCACGTTGCCGACTGCTTTGCCGGCCGCTCTGCCGCGCCGCGGCCCACGCTGCGCTTTTCGCGGCGCCGCTACGCTCACGCGGCGTCGGCGCAGCTCACTTTCCGGCCAACACCGCCCGAGGTGGGCCGGCCGCTCCGCAGGCGGCGGATCGCCGGTCGTGGCGTGACGCGTTGAGCCGCGCCCGGAGCGCACGGCCCGCCCCGGGGCAACTGCGCGCGGTAAGAAACGGCGATGCGGCCGCTGCGTCGGCCCAGCTCCCGCGAATTGACAACCCCTCCGCCAAACGCCCTCTTCCCTCCCGTGCATCGTCTGCGCCGCCTCCTCACCTTCGCCCTCCTGGCCCTTTGGCTGCCCGCGACCCTGCACTGCGATCTCGAAGCCGCCGGCCTCGCCCTCCCTTTCGTCTTTCACGACCACGACACCGCGACCGGTTCGGACCGGCCGTGCGCGGACGATGACTGCCACGCCCTCGACCGTGCGTCCTACACCGCGTTTGCCCTCACCAAACTCGTGAGCGCCACCGTGCTCAGTGTGCTCGCCCGGTTGCCCGAGTCGATCGAGACGCCCGTCAATGGCGTGCGCCCCGAGCGCACCGACGCTCCCCGCGAACTCCGGCGAACGTGGCAATTCGACACGCGGGCGGCCCCGCCGGCGCGAGCTCCGTCCGCCCTCGTCTGATCGGCTCGCTGCGCGAGTCACCCGTTGCGCCGCACCGCTCCCGCCGTGCGCGCGTCCCTCCCCGCCGGCCTGCGCGCCCGCGGCTTCCCGTCCATCCTGCGTCGTCTCCGCCCTTCCATGAAATTTTCCGTCGTCCTTCTTCTGTTGCTCCCTCCGCTCGCCGCCCCGCCCCTCGTGGCCGCGCCCGCCCCCCCGCTCTCCCTCACCGACGCCCTCGCCCGCGTCGAAGCCGGCCACCCTTTCCTCCGCACGCGCGACGCCGAGTCCCGCCTCGCCGCCGCCCGCA
>CAJAYO010000882.1 GCA_903948415.1 uncultured Opitutia bacterium
CAACCCCTCGGTCACGACGCGCCACGGTGTCTGCTCCGAGAGCGGCAGCGGCTGCACGTAAATCGCCCGATGAAATTGCTTCCGACCGCCGGCGCGCGCGGGCCGCGGGACGTTCGAACCGCCGGCGAGGAGCAGGTGGCTCGCGCTGACGCCGCCATACATGCCCTTCAGGCCCACGGGATCGGGCAGCGGGGAGAGTTTCCGCCAGTGGAGAGCAGGCGTCTCGGCCGCGGCCCCTGCGAAAGGCGACGACATGAGCAGGGAGAGGAGCGATGCCGACACGGAATACAAACCGGCCGAACGACGGTTCATCGGCGGCAGGCGTGGGATTTGGCGTGCATCAGCGGCCGAGGGCTGCGGCAAGTGTGTCGGTTTCGGCGAGCTTGAAGCGGGTGCTGACGACGGAATTTTTTTCGGGGCCGGCGCGGTATTTGATATAGGTGGTGGCGACGAAGGTGCCGTCGGGGAGAAGTTCGAGGCCGGGATAGCCGTTATCGCCACCGCGGTAACTGTGGAGGAGTTTGATGCGGTAGGCCCCATCGCGCCCGCTGGCGATGTCTTCGTAGCGGCCGACCCACGCGATGAAATGAGTGGAGGTCGGGCTGCCGGGGCCGGTGTCGCGCATCACAATGACGAGACGGCCGTCGGGAGTGGTGAATGGCATGTGGCGGTCGCCGAAGAGACCGGGCGGAAGGGGTTTGGCGGCGGACCACGTGCGGCCCTCGTCGTCGCTGGTCATGAAGAGCGCGACGCGTTGGGCATTTTCGCGAATGAGGCAGAGCAGTTGTTTGCCGTCGGGCGAGCGAATCACGGCGGGTTCGCAGGGCTTGCGGCCGGGGAGATCGAGGACGACGCGCCAAGGCGTCCAGGTGAACCCGCCATCGGAGGACGTACTTTCCGCGAGGACGTTGGAAAGTTTTTCGACGGTTTCGCCGGGGCGGCGGATGTTGGAGAGTCCGAGCAGTTTCTGGCCGCCCTCGATGGGGACGATGGTGCAGAACGGCATGACGCCGACGAGGCCGTTGCCCTGCATGGGTGACCACGTCTTGCCCTCGTCGAGCGAGTGGGACGCGTGCATGTCGCCGCCGGGGCCGGAGCCGGCGTAAACGAAGAGGCGCGTGACACCGTGAGGATCGGTGAGGCGGTAGATCGACGGGCAGTTTTTGGCGGTCTGCCAACTGGGGGGCGTGGGGAGAAGCGGGGACCAAGTGAGGCCGCCGTCGTCGCTGCGTTTCATCGGACCGGCGAAACCGCCGTGGCCGATCGTCCAGACGCAGTAGATCGTTTTGCCGTCAGGCAGGAGTGTGGTGGTCGGGTGGCCTTGATAAATGTCGGCGGTGCCTTGGGCGACGATGACGTGGCGGGCCGGATCGGTGGAGAGATCAACGGTGCGCGCGGGGTAGCGGAAAGTTTTCTTGAGGGCGGTGGGATTGGCGGCGGCAGCGGGATCGGCGGCGAGGGCGGAGGTGGCGGGGGGGAGGCAGGCGGAGGCGAGCACGAGGGCGGCGAAGGAGCGGCGGGCGCGGAGGGTATTCATGGGCGACGGGCGGGCGAAGAGAGGAAAAAGCGGGGCACAAGCAGAGGGTGATGGGGTGTGGGGACGACCGGGAAGAATGATTACGGGGAGTGGTGGCTGAGCGAGCGACAATCACTGGCCCCTGAAGGGGACCAGTGGCGGTGCGTTGCGCAGCGCGGGTGTCGGGCGTTGGGTGGAAGAACAATGAGTCTCCCTGCGACCGGCCTCCGCCCCAATCAATTGCTCGCGCACATGCGCGCCGGTGAGACGGAGGTGCTCTATGTGCTCGGGAACCATGCGACGCCGCGGCACGTGGACTTCGTATGCGGCACGGGGTTGTTTCAATCGCTGTGGTTCGACCTCGAGCACTTCGACATTCCGACGCAGGACCTCGCGGTGCTCAACATGGTGGCGCGGGCGTATCCGATGACGACGATCGCGCGGTTCAAGGCGGCGGACTACCAGTCGGTGATGCGCGTGCTGGAGAGCGGTGTCGGCGGCATCATGTGCGCGATGGTCAACAGCGCCGAGGAGGCGCGGCAGATCGTGAGTTGGGCCAAATTCAATAATCCGGCACCGGGAGCGAACGAAGTCGTGGGCACGCGGGGGTGGAACGGCGGCGGCGTCGATGCGCGCTACGGCACGCTGGCGGCGGCGGACTACGTGCGACACCAGAACAACGAGGTCGCGATTTTGTGTCAGATTGAAACGGAGGAGGCGGCGGCGGTGCTCGACGAGATTGTGGCCGTGCCGGGCGTGGACGGGATATTTTTTGGGCCGGGGGACTACGCGCACCGGATCGGCAAGCTCGGACAAATCGGGCATCCCGACGTGATCGCGGTGATGGCGCGGCTCGCGGCGAGCTGCAAGCGGCACGGGAAATTTTGGGGCACGCTGGGTCCGGGGAAAGAGATGTTCCACCAAGTGAAGGGGCTGGGGGCGCAGTTGATCTGCCCGGGCGGCGATGTGCGTGTGATGTTAAATGGGATACGGGAGCTGGCGAAGACGTTTGCGGAAGAAGGATCGCGCTGAGCGCGGAAGGGCCCGGGTTCAAGGAGCAAGGGCCCCGGGTGGACGGAGCGGGCGTCAGGCTTTCACGGTGGCGAGGGAGGCGCCGGGGACGAAGACGGGGTCGATGCGGTGGACGGGATGCGTGACGGGCTCGCCGCGCAGGAGGGACTGGAGCGGGTGGAGGAGTCGCTTCGCGTAGGTTTTGGCGTTGAGCGAATATCGCGTGGGCTCGGGGGTGAGGTAGGTGAGGAACGTGTCGTCGTCGCGGGAGACGAGGGAAACGTCCTGCGGGACGCGGAGCGAGCGCTGCGCGAGAAAGGTGATCGCGCTGAGATAGTAGACGGGGTTGGCGACGAGCAGGGCGGTGGGCGGGGCGGGCTGGTTGAAGAGGCGCGCGAGGAGGCGGTTGACGCCGGCGACGGTGCCGTCGTGGCGCATGATGACGGACTCAACGTTGCGGTGGGAGGAGCGGCGGAGGGCGTCAGTGAACCCGGCTTCGCTCTCGATGTCCCCGGCGCGCTGCGACTGCCGGGTGAGAAAGGCGAGGCGGCGATGCCCGTGGCGGAGCAACGTCCCCGCGGCGTGGCGGCAGCAGGCGAAGTTGTCTTTGTCGACGTTGGGCAACGCGTGGCCGGGGTGGCAGGAGCCGGCGATGACGCAGGGGACGCGCTGGTCACTGAACCATTGCTGGATCGGGCCGTTGGTGTGGGCGAGGACCCAGGCGGTTTGCGGGTTTTGCTGCACGAGGCGGCGCAGCGCGTTCTCGGGCCGCGTATTAAAAAAACGATGACCAGAGAACGTGGCGAGACGGAGGCCGTTTTCGAAGAGGAGGGCGCGGAGTTCATCGACCCAGAGGGCGGTGTAGGGCCGGAGATTTTCGAGGGACTCGGGGGTGAGG
>CAJAYO010000883.1 GCA_903948415.1 uncultured Opitutia bacterium
CCAATGACAACGGGCGGTCGTTGAGCGTGGGCGGGGGCGAGGATTAGTTTGCCGGCGAATTGATTTCCGGGGAGGTCGACGCTGGAGGTTTTTGGGCGCCGGAGGCAATTTGTTCTTAAGCCAAACGACTCTGATTTCTTTTGCTACGGCCTTGAATTCGCGATCGGCGGTGATGAGGTCGGCCTGACGATGCTTGGCGAGCGCGGCGGCGAAGGCCTCGGCGAGGGCGAGCGAGCCGGCGGCTTTGTAGGCGGCAGCCAGCTCCGCCAGTTCGGCATCGACGGGCACGACCTGCAGCGCGCCATGCGCGACGAGGAGCCGCACCGATTGCAAACCGGTTTCGCCCTGACGGCCTGAGATGCGATAGAGGGTCTCCGCCCAATTGACCGCGGAGATGAGCACGGGGCGATCCGTGGCGGCGGCACGGTGGAACAAGGCGCGCATCTCTTCGACGCCCGGCTCGCCAAACAGCATGGCAAGCAGGGCAGAAGCATCAAGCACCGTGGCCTTCATTTTCGTTTGTCCTCGGCGAGTTCGCGATCCTCGCGCGCGCGTTCGCGATCGCGGTCCTCCAATCATTCCTGCTCGGCGGATTTCTCGTCGGGTTTAAGCTTAAAAATTCCGCAGAAGGAATCGATGAACTCCTTGGTTACCGGCTGGACGACGATGCGGCCCTTTTCCTCGGAGAAGTTCAACCGGGTGCCCGGCTTGATGCCGAACTTGCGGCGTAGCCGGGCGGGGACGACGACCTGGCCCTTCGAAGTGACGTAGGCGCTTTCGGTAATGGGAGACATGGTCGATTTAGGCAGCGAGACCACCAGAAGTAAGGTAACCCCGAATTTGTAAGACAAGTCGAGCGAGGGCGCAGCGCCGCGATGCATACGAACGCCCGTGAAAGCGCTGACGGCCTCCAGCACGGCCGAGGAATGCGCTGAACCGGGGGGGGCGATATCACGAGGCTGAGGCCGGGTTGGTCGGACGGGGCGTCGAGCTATCCGAAAGCGGAGCCGTGGGCGAAGACGGGGGCGCCGTTTATTTTGCAGCTTGGGGCGAGGGACAACGGGCGGTCGGTGAGCGTGGGCGGGGAGGATTGATGGGGGGCCAACCGCGCTCCGGGCCCGGGGCGCTTCAGGGATTGCACGGGGGCGCGGTCGGCGGGGGAGGCGACGCCGCGGATGACGGCGGTGCGGGGCGGAGTGACGGGGACGAGGCGGGCGGCGTCACGCGGGTGGCGGGGCGGTGGTGGTGGCGACGCAGGCGGAGCAGGTTTGGGCGGCGAGGGCGGGCGGGAGCGGGAGGCCGCGGAGTTTGCCTTCAATGAACTTGGACACGTCACCGAGGGTGCGGAGGTGCCGGAGTTCCTCGTTGGTGATCGTCACGGGTAAAACGTCTTCGGTGAGGATGACGATTTCCATGAGGGTGAGGGAATCGAGGCCGAGATCTTCGATGAGGCGGAGGTCGGGACCGGGGGCCGCGAGTTTGGCGCGCCGCTCGCGTTCGACAAAGCGCTCGATGACGCCGGTGACGATCGTGGGGAGGAGGGCGAAGTCGCCGGAGGTGCGGAAAGCGCGGACGGCTTCGAGGGTGGCGGGCGAACAGCGTTTCAGGGTTTCCCGCAGGCGGGCGTCGTCGCTCGGGGGGGCCGGAGCGGTGGCGGGGCCGGAGAGATCGGGCGTGGGGAAGGGGAGCGAGGGGTTC
>CAJAYO010000884.1 GCA_903948415.1 uncultured Opitutia bacterium
GCGGTGATGATGGTCATTCCCGTCTACATCTACGGCAACGAGGAGCTGCACGATCTGGTGATCTTCGGCGAGCTGCTCGCCGTGGCCGCGATTTGCATGTGCCTCGCCTTCGTCACCGTGGATCTCGGCCGGCCGGACCGGTTCTGGCATCTCATCCCCGGCATCGGCCAAATGAATTTCCCCGCGTCGATGCTCAGCTGGGACGTGATCGTGCTGAACGGGTATCTCCTGCTGAACGTCTATATCTGCGGCTACCTGCTCTATTGCCGTTACCAAAAAAAGAAACCGTCGAAGTGGTTCTACATCCCCTTCGTGTTCGTCGCGATTGTCTGGGCGATCTCGATTCATACAGTGACCGCTTTCCTCTACGTGGGACTGGGCGGGCGGCCGTTCTGGAATTCCGCAATCGTCGGCCCCCGCTTCCTCGCCTCGGCTTTCACCGCCGGCCCGGCGCTCATCATTCTCGCCCTGCAGGTGGTCCGGCGCGTCACCGCGTCGTCCCACCATCGCCAAATCGCGGCCCGTCGGCCCGCCGCCGGTGCCGCGGGCCTCGCGCCACCGCGCCCGGCGTTTCTGGAGGACTTGGAGCTGCTGGCCCACCACCTGCCGGAACTCGCCACCGTTTCATTGGACGCCCGCAAGCGCAGCCTGCTCGGCGCCACGGTCGTGGAAGCCGCCGCGGGCGATGTCTTGCTGACGCAGGGCGCGACCGATGACGGCGCCTTTTTCGTCCTGAGCGGCCGCGTCGTCGTGGAACGCGAGGAGAACGGGCGCAGCCGCATCACGCGCAGCGCCGGACCCGGCGAACAATTTGGCGAAGTCTCCGCGCTCACGGGCACGCCCCGCGTCGCCACCGCCACGGCGGAAGAGCCCACCGTCGTGTTGCGACTGCCCGCGACCGGACTGCGCCTGCTCATGCAGAACCCCACGGTGAACGAGATTGTGCATCACCGGATGTCCGAACGGCTCATGATTACCGATCGCGGCCTGCTGATGCTGCGCGGCATCGTGCAAGTCTCGATGCTCATCAACGTGTTCCTGCTAGCCAACGAAGTCTTCAAGGAATTCTACTCCGGCAACCTCCACGTCGCCTCCGCGAAATACCTCTTCATCGGCCTGCATGGCCACTACGCCCTCGTGCCATGGATCTGGACCGCCATCGCGCTCAACCTGATCGCCATGACGCTGCTCGTGTTGCCCCTCAGCCGGAGCCTCAAGTGGCTTAACGTCGCCTGCGTGCTCTGCATCATCGGCATCTGGATCGAAAAAGGCATGGGCCTCGTGCTCCCGGGCTTCACGCCCACACCGCTCGGCGCGATTGTCGAATACACCCCCTCGCTCAACGAGACCCTCATCTGCCTCGGCATCTGGGCGATGGGCCTGCTGCTCTACACGATCTTTCTCCGCATGGCGGTGCCGATCCTCCAGGGCCGGCTCTCGAAAGACAACGAAGGGAAACCAGAAGACACCCGTCCGGAGCCAGGCATCCGCTTGAAAGAGTCTTCAGCCTAACAACGGGCAGGCCTCCCCCTCTTCTCCGTCTCCTGTCCTCCGTCCTCCGCCCTCCGTCCTCTGTCCTCCGTCTCCCGTCTCCTGACACCGATCTCCCCACCCCATGGCCACCCAATTGACCGCCGACGACGCCAGGCAATCCCTCACCGCCCACGTCGCCGCCAAGGGCGAAGAGCTCTGCGCCAAATACGGCCCCGGTCTCGGGTGGAAGGAACTCCACCGGTTGCTCCAGGACCGCGCGTTTGTGCGCTACCCGTGCGAGATCGTCTTCGACGCCGCGCACCTCCATCCCGGCGAGGTCGCGCACCCCGTCCCCCACGGCGACCGGCCGGAGGACGGTTTCACGCTGCACATCCATCCGCTATTCATGCTGCAGCTCCCCCGGGTCCCGCACCTCGCCCTGTATCAGCTCGTGGCCGTAAACTACGGCGAGTTTGCCTCGGCCGACGACGCCGAAACCTTCGGAGCCGCCGCGCTCGGTCTCCCGCGCGACGAATATTACGCGATTCTCTGCGGCCTGGCGGACCAGCTTTGCGGCCGGCCCGAGGAGCTGGAGCCGGCCCACGCGCAAGAACCCACGCACGCTCACGCTGGCGGCAGTGGCGGGTGTGGGGGCGGTTGCAACGGCTGAGTGGCGCAGGATTTTTCGGTCTCTGACCGCAACCCGCGACCGGTTTTTTGAGGGCAGGTTTACCCGGGAAGCGACGATGGCCGACTCAAGGGGTGGCCGACCCTAACGAGGGCGGGGCATCGCGTGGCCGGAATTTTCGCTCCGGCGAGCGCGTTACCGACAGGTGGAAATCCGGGGACGCCTCTTCCCGCGACGTGGTGCCCTCATGGCGCCCCGCGGAGCGCGCAGGTTCCCCGGAAATCCGTTGTCCCCCAAAGCCCCCCTTCCTTCGGCTAGAAACCTCACCTCTGTCGCGCCCGCCCGAGCCGTCGTCTCCAAATACGGTCCCCTTGGGAAGGGGCGGAAAGCAGGTTCCGGCCGGCAACCTCAAACCACAAAGCCTTCTCTGACCCTGGGCTCAGGGCTCGGAAAATACCGCGTGATATTTTGTCCGGGGATTGAGTGCAACGTCGCCGGCGAAGTGACCGTAGTGCGGCTATTCCGGAACCGTTAACCTGCGCCGCGATCCTCACCGCTCCGCCCCTCGGCGTGGTGACCATCCATCGCGCCTGCCGCAGGTTACATTCCCGCGACTTGCGTTTTTTTACTCGGTTACCGAGTCCGGCTCCTGTCTGGTCCCACCTCCCACCTGAAAATCAAGTATCCTGTCTGCTGTTGATGCGCTCAAACCTTCCACTCCTCGTGCGAAGACGCGAACTCAGCAGGTGGTGCGGCATCCTCTCAAACCTATGAAGCCACTCCGTGCAGCTCCTGCAATAGCCCTTCTGGCGGTCTCCGCCGCACTTTTCGGCCAGACCACCTCCCCCCCGTCCAAATTGAGCGCGGCCGATGAGCGGCCGATCAGCTTGGAGGCGGTCACCGTCACGGGCTCCAACATCCGCCGCGCGGACGCGGAGACGGCGGTGCCGGTCAGCGTAATCGAGGCGGCGGAACTCAACGCCCGCGGCGCGTCCACGATGGCCGATCTCCTGGAAACCCTGAACATCGCCGAGCCGTCCGGCATCACCGAGCTGAACAACGGCGCCCAGGCGGCGCGCGGCGATGTGGCTTCGGTCGATCTGCGCGGGCTGGGCACGGGCAGCACGCTCGTGCTCATCAACGGTCGCCGGATGGCGCCGCATCCGATCTCGATGGCGGAAAACGGCGTGCCGGCCCTCGCACCCAACAGCAACGCCGTGCCGCGTGCGCTGATCGGGCGCGTCGAGATCCTGCGCGACGGCGCTTCGGCCATTTACGGCGCCGACGCGGCGGCCGGCGTGATCAACCACCTCGTCTCGCGCACCGTCGTCGGGCGCGGCGTGACCTTGCGCGGCTCGCTGACGCAGCACGGCGGAGCTAACGAGGTCGGCGCGACGCTCTTCGACAGTTTCCAGCAGGGGAAGGCGCATGTCTCGGTGACGTTCGATCATTTTCGCCGCGACGGGCTGGCGGCGGACGACCGGAAATTCTCCCGTGACACGGATTTTCGCGTCACGCGCAAGCTCCCGGCGCCGTGGAACGGTCTGCCGATGGTCGATGCCGCGGGCGCCACGGTGCGCGACAACGATTTTGCGAACTCCAACCCGCTCAACCAATGGGGCCAGTGGCAGCGGGGCTTCATCCAGCCGGACTACCTGACGTTCGTCGGTTCGCGGCCCGCGGGCAACACCGGCATCACCCTCAGCACCGCGCCGCCCACCGGTGTCGCGACGATGGCGGCCAACGGCATGTTCTACCTCTGGCCCAATGCGGAGGGCACGGTGAATTTCAAGCAAACCGCGCCGGTGAAGAACAGCGACAGCCCGGAAAACGCGACGTTCTCCAATTTCAACCGCTGGCGCATGCTCATCCCCGGCACCAACCGCTCGCAGTTCGCGGTGTTCGTGGATCGCCCGCTCGATGACCGCATCGATTTCTTCGGCGATCTGCTGCTCTACCATGCCTACAGCACGGGCCGCCGCGAGGGCGTCGACTTCAAGAACTCGGGTGACCCGGGTCTCTACGTGCCGGCCTCCAACCCGTGGAATCCCTTCGGCGTGCGTTTCTATCACCCGACCGGCGCGCCCAACGCCGACGGCACGCCCCGCATCGTGGGCACGCCGGCGGATGTCTCCGCGTGGAACGGCGTCTCTCCCGGCATGAACGCGAACCCCTATCTGGGGATGCGGCCCCGTGAACTCGAGGTGACGAGCTATTCGTGGCGCATGCTCGGCGGGCTGCGGGGAAAGTTGCGCGACGCCTGGGAATGGGAGTCCGCCCTGATGCTCGCCGGGTCGCAGACCCACGAATACGACCACTTCCAGGTGCGCGAGTCGCGGATGCGGCTGGCGCTCCTCCGCACCGACAGCACGGCGCTGAATCTTTTCCCCGTCACCTTCAAGATCCAGAACAACCAGGTCGTCGCCGACCGGCTGTTCGTCAACCCGGCCTCGGTGATCGAGCCGCTCTACGACGACGAGGATCGCTTCGGGCGCACCAATTTGCTCGTGTGGGACGCCAAGATAAACGGCCGGCTCGGGCGGCTTTTCCGCGGCGGCGAGATCGGCCTCGCGACCGGCGCGGAGTTTCGCTACGAGACCTACGACGACAAGCGGGCCGTCTTTGTCGGCCTGAATCCTCCCGGCTCCGGCAGCCAGTATCCTCTCTTCCGCGAGGGCGACAACGACATCGTGAACCTGAGCAGCAACGTGCCGTTGAGCGCCAGACAGTGGATCTACGCCGCGTATGCGGAGGCGGCGTTTCCGTTTGTCACGCGCGAGAACCGCGTGCCGTTAGTCGAGGCGTTGGAGCTGACTCTGGCCGGTCGCTTCGAGCATTTCCAAATCTTCGGCAAAACCACGAAACCCAAGGCGAGTCTGGTGTGGAAGCCGACTCCGTGGCTGAAGTTGCGCGGCTCCGCGTCCGAGTCGTTCCGCGCGCCGAATCTCGTGCAGACCAACACCACCCCGCTCTCCCGCCGGATCGACGCGGACGACTCCTACCGTTTCGACGTCACGCGGCTCGCGGCCGATGACATCGCGCGTCGCCTGGTGTTTCGCCAGGGCAACCAGACGCTCGTGCCCGAGGAGGCAAAGACCTGGCTGGCGGGCCTCGTGGTCGATGTGCCCAAGATGCGCGGGCTTTCGCTCACGTTCGACTATTTCAGCATCGGCCAGAGCAACGTGATCGAGAATGTCGGCGCACAGCCGGCCATCGACAAAGACGAACTCGCGCTCCAACGCGCCACTCAGGCGGCCTTGGCCAAGGGCACGCCGATCGACCAGATCGACCTCGGCTCCGGCACGCCGAACTACCAGGGCAACCCGAAGGTGACGCGTCTCCCCCTCACGGCGGCCGATCGCGCGGCCTTCTCCGGGTTCAACGCCGCGCAGCCGACCAACGCGACCAAGCGCGCGCCGGTCGGCGAGTTCGTCAGCCTCATCGACGACTACGTGAACCTCAGCGGCCGCGACATCCAAGGCTACGAGTTCGGTTTCAACTGGCGGCTGCCCACGAGGCGCTTCGGGCAGATCTCGCTGCGCGGCGAGTCCACTCACTACGTGCTGCGCCAAACCCAAAGCGAACCCGGGGCCGGCATCCTCAACGATCTCGGGAAGAACGGGCGCGTCAAATGGCGGGCCAATGCCGGCCTGAACTGGCGGCAAGGGTCCTGGTCCGCGGGCTGGTTCACGACCTACTTTGACTCATTTGTCGATACCTCTGCCGCCACCACGGAGCCCGTTTATGTGGCGCTCGGCCGGCCTGACTATATCCGCGTTTTCAACGACAACGGCATCGTCCGCTACGTCCTGAAGGTTGATCCGTTCATCAACCACAACGCGTGGATTTCCTACCAATTCAAGGAGTCCGGGCCTTCGTGGCTGAAGGGCGTCACCGTGCGCGGCGGTCTCAACAACGTCCTCGACACGGAGCCCCCGCTTGCCGACGAGCCCTTCGGCTTTGCGACGGGCACGGCCAATCCCCGCGGACGCCAGTTCACGGTGGAAGTGGCGAAAAAATTCTAGCGTCCCTCTTCGCCCGGATTCGCGCCCCGCCGACCCGTCACAAGCCTGCCGGGCCGGCGGGGGCGGCGCGAGCGGCCTTGGCGCGCCAGACTCCGCCGCGCTGGACAACGACGAATCCATCCTGACCCGATTGATGGCCAGAGGCGAAAGGACGTATCCCGGGGCCATTCGGCCACCGCCCGCGGCGCTCACCCAAAAAAGCAACCCAAGGCGCCGCCCCTCGCCGCCGTTTCGCGCGGTCGGCCCGGCCCCCTCCCGCGACCGACCGCCAGCCGTCAATTCCCGGGCGTCGGCCCTTCCGTTGTCCCCTCGTCTTTCCGTTGCCGCAGCCGCGTGAACAACAGCGACACGACCAGCAGCACCGTGCCCAGCGCGAGGAACGACAGCACCCGATACACCGGTTCAAACCGGCTCGTGCCGACGATGACGAGATAGAGCGCCGTCAACAGCAGGGTGACGTGCCCCATCCACCGGTATTTCTGGCTCCGCACCAGCAGGTTCATGCCGTAGTAAGCCAGCGCGAGGCCGATCCACGCGAGGCCGACATAGGTGGCCGGCACGAGATGATACAACGCGTAGGGAAACACGAAAAACGCACTGACCAGGTAGGCGTTGCGCATCAGCTCGGTCTTCAATTCCAACCGGTCCTTTTTCCAATTGAGAATCCGCGCTGTCACCAAAGCTACAATACCGAATCCGATGCTGATCCCCGTCTCGGCCTTGGCGACCACGATGTAGCCGAGTACGATGGCGACGTAGATGAGGAAGTTGGCCACCACGATAAAGCGGGACCGGAACCAAATCGCCGTCGCCACGACCACCACGCTTTGCAGCGAAAGCCAGACAAAGACATCGGGCATGGCGGCCGCCTTGATAATGGCCACGCTGAGCGCCAGGTACCCCGTCATCGCATAGAGAAACGTCGAAACCCGGCTTTGCTCGCGCACCCAAAACGCCACCGCGACCCCGAGCAACACCCCGGCGGCCACCAGGTGGGCCCCGGCAAAAACGGAGCCGAACCGCGCCAGCGTGTGCACGAAAAAAACCCCGTAGCCCAGAGCGCAGTTCAAAAAGGCGGCGCTGTTCGTCAGACCATCCTCGGTTCCCCGCTCCCGGCGCAGGAGCGCCCCGCACGCAAAAACCACCATGCACGCCAACACGCAGGCGGGGGCGGCCGTCGGGGCGGCCAGAAATTGAAACGGCCGGCCGAGCAACGGATCGTTCCCGGCCCAGATGAAATACGTCGCATAACCGAGCAACATGCCCGCAGGCACGAG
Organism: uncultured Opitutia bacterium; assembly: GCA_903948415.1. GTDB lineage: Bacteria > Verrucomicrobiota > Verrucomicrobiia > Opitutales > Opitutaceae > GAS368. Next base: position 7,404 of record CAJAYO010000884.1, read on the forward strand.
ACCCGGCCAGGTGTGCCGCAGACTCGCCCAGACGATCAAACCCGACAGTACGACGATGGCCGGCAGCACAAAGCCCGCCGCACCAACCGCGATGGCCGTCACGTAACCCGTGACCAGCGCCAGTCCGACCAGCCAGGGGGAGCGCCGGCGATAGCCCAAGATCAGATTGATCACCACGACCAGCACCAGGAGGGCCCGGCCGGAAAACGTGTCGGTGGTCAGGAGGGGATGCGGGCCAAAGAAATACAGCCGCAACGTGGCGAAAAAGAAGAGCGCCATACTCACCCCTCGCAGGTAGCTCGACACCAACTCGAACGACTCCCGCCAAAACCGGGCCAACCCGAACAGCCCCGCGGCCAGCCCGAAGCCGATCAGCGAGGGCGCGCCCGCCGGCAGGCTCGCATAGGGCAGCGAGACGGTAAATCCGACGCCGAGGGTGAGCACCACGATGCCGACCCGCGCAAACCAGTTCTGCCCGACCTCAAATTCCAACTCGTCCTCGCCGCGCGCGGCCGGCGAGACCGACCCAAACGCGATGGGCGACGGCGGCACGGCCACCGCGGGCGCCGCGTCCGCCTCCCGGCCCAGGCGCGCCTCCAGCTTCACGATCCGTTCCTCCAGTTGCGCGAAGCGGCGGGCCACCGCGTCGTCCCCCGGGCGTTCGTTGGGTTCGTTCATCGGTCGACGGGGGGCGGGCGCAGGGGAGAGAGCGGGGCGGAAACACGGAGGCGCGGGGTTGCGCGATTCCGCGCTCACTATCGCGCCACGCGCCGGGACTGACTACCGGCCCATTGGCCGAAGCTCCGCATATTTTGACGCGGCGCCGGACCCGCCCGCGCATCGCTTGCCGTCACCGCCGGGCCCGGTCGCACACCCGGTGCTCGTCGAACCTCCAACCGCTCCGGCGGACAGCGGTCAATCCGCGCCCATGGTTGGCCAGCGGATGCGGAGATCCCGCCGGTGCTTCGGTCTATGCTGCCATCAAACGAAAACGCCCCGACCGATGCTCATGCCACCTTTGTCTCCATCGTATCCACGCTGGCCCTCCTGGCTGGAAAAAGGACGGTGGGGCCTTTTCCTGGGCCTCGCCGCCCAGCTCGTCGGCGGGGAGCCGCCGAAGCCCGCCGACGCCAAACTGGCCCCGAACTCGACTGCCGCGTGCCTCGAATGCCACAGCGACGAGACGCTCGCGATGAAGAAGGCCGGCCGGCCGCTCCGGCTCTTCGTCGACGATAAAATCACCGCGAAGTCGGCGCACCGCTCCCTCGAGTGCATCGAGTGCCACGAGAAATTCGACGGCGAGCGTTCGCCCCACCGCCAGCCGATGGTCGCCGTCGATTGCGCGTCGTGCCACGAAGACACCGCGAAGAAACACGCGTTTCACCCCCGCATCGCCCTCAGCCCGCTGCCCGCGGGCGAAGACACGTCCTGCGTCGGCTGCCACGGCAAACACGAGACCGCCGCGGTCAAGGGCGCTGCGTTTGTCTTCAAGTCCGCGCCGACCGAATCCTGCGGCAAATGCCACGAAAAGGCCCGCGACCATTTTGCCGCTTCCGCCCACGGCCAAGCGCTCACTGCCCGGGCGGCGAACGCGCCCGACTGCCTCGCCTGCCACCGCCAGGCGGTCGTGGCCGTCCCGCCGGCCAAACCCACGCTGGCCCAAAAACTCGCCCAAACGAAGCAGTGCGAATCCTGCCATGTCGGCCAAGCGAGTGTCGCCGGCCAGGCCCTCCGCGGCACGAAATTTGTCAGCTCCTTCGACCGCAGCGTCCACGGGGCCGCGCTCCTCGCCGGCAAAGTCGGGGCCGCCAACTGCGTCGACTGTCACGGCGCCCACGAGATGAACCGCGCGATGGTCGCCAGCGCGCAGATGAACAAACTGCACGTCGCCGACGCCTGCGCCAAATGCCACGACCAGGTCGCCGCCGAATTCACCGGCAGCGCCCACGCCGTCGCCCTGCGCAAGGGCAACGTCGAGTCCGCCACCTGCACCGACTGCCACGGCGAGCACGACATCCGCAAACACACCGACCCCACCTCGCCCAGCAGCGCCAAGAACGTCGCCCAGCAGGTCTGCGGCAACTGCCACGCCTCGCTCCGGCTCACCCAGAAATACGGGCTGCCGTCGCAGTCGTTCCAAACGTTCTCCGACAGTTTCCACGGCCTCGCCGTACGCGGCGGGGCCGTTGAAGTCGTCAATTGCGCGAGCTGCCATAGCTCCCACGCCATCAAATCACAGAAGGACCCGACCTCGACCATCCACGCCGCCAATCTCGTCACGACCTGCGGCCAATGCCACGAGGGCGCCACCGCGCGCTTCGCCATCGGCAAGGTCCATGTCAGCCCCGAAACCGCCGACGGCCAGGACGGCAGCAGTCCGATCCTCTATCTCATTTCGAGCGTCTACGTCATCCTGATCGTCGTCGTCGTCGGCGGGATGTTCGTCCACAACGCGCTCGATTTTCTGAAAAAAATCCGGCGCAAGCTCGCCATTCAAAAAGGCCTGATCGAGCCCGCGCACGTCGCCCATCGGCTTTACCTGCGGATGACCGCGCACGAGCGCTGCCAGCACGGCGTGCTCGTCGTCAGTTTTGTCCTGCTGGTCGTGACGGGGTTCATGCTCCGCTATCCCGAGGCCTGGTGGGTCGTCGGCATCCGCAATCTCAGCCACCGCGCCTTTGAATGGCGCGGCTGGGCGCACCGCATCGCCGGCCTCGTGATCGTCGTCGCGGGGTTCTGGCACCTCGCCTATCTCGCGTTTACGCTACCCGGCCGCTCCCTCCTCTGGGACCTCTTGCCGCGGTGGCGCGATTTCACCGATCCGTGGGGCGTGCTGAAATACAATCTCGGCCTCGCCGCGACCAAGCCGGCCTTCCCGCGCTTCAGCTACATCGAAAAGGCCGAATACTGGGCGATGATGTGGGGCACGATCTTGATGGGCCTCACCGGCGCCGTCCTCTGGTTCGACAACACCTCGCTCGGTCTTTTCTCCAAGCTCGGCTTCGACATCTCGCGCACGATTCACTTCTACGAGGCCGTGCTCGCCACCCTCGCCATCCTCGTGTGGCACTTCTATTTCGTCGTCTTTAACCCCGACGTCTACCCGATGAACCTCGCCTGGCTCACCGGCCGGATGTCCGAGGAGGAACTCCTGGAAGAGCACCCCCTGCAACTCGCCGAACTCAAGGCCCACGAGGCCGCCCAACGGACGGCGCCGCCGCCCGCTCCACCCGCACCGCCAACCGCACCGTAACCCATCGCTATGCGCATTCTCGCCATTGAACGGGAACTGCCCCGGCCAGTTCACCGGAACCTCCGCGATCTCCTGCGCGCCGAGGCCACCGTCATCTGGGATCTGCAAAAAACCGGCATCATCCGCGACCTTTGGCTGACCAAGGCCGACCGCCGCGCGGTCATACTCCTCGAATGCGCGGGCCTCGCGGAGGCCCGCGCCCATCTCGCCACCCTGCCGCTCGTCCGCGCCGAGCTGATCGACTTCATGCTGCACGAACTGTGCACCTACGACGGACTCGAACGGCTCTTCGCCCCGGGCGCGCCCCCGTCCGACGCCGCCCCCGAGGCACCACCGGAATATTGACCCGGCCCTCACGTCCAACCGGTCGATTTCCGGCTCTCACCCGGCTCATTCCCATTCGCGATCCCGTGGCGACCAATCTGCCGGAAGGCAGGAGCCTGCTGGCAGGCGATTCAGCGCGGAGCCATCGCCTGCCAGCCGGCGCCTCCAAATCGCGTGACTCTCGTCTCGCACGCGAACGGGCATTGACCGGCCCGGCGCCCGCGCCCGGCGGAAAGCCCCGGATTCGCTGAACCGCGGACGCCGCGGCGCCCTTGCGCTGGGCGTTCTCTTTGGCACGCCGATCATCGGTGCAACCACCCCGACCCTCAACGTCGATCCCGCGGCACCGTGTCCACCCGCGACGTTCACCGCACCGCGAA
>CAJAYO010000885.1 GCA_903948415.1 uncultured Opitutia bacterium
CGCCCACGCCGCCCGCTCCGCCCACGCCGCCGACGTCAACGCCCTCGGCGCGTTCCTCGTCCCGTCCGCCCGATGATCCCTTCCGGGTCGCTCCGCCGCCCACCCTTGGTTCGCCGTTGCAGCCGGCGCTGGCCCGCCCCGGCTTCCCGTCCGACGACGCGAGCGCCTTCCTCCGCCGAGGAGCATGACCTCGGCTATTGAGGGGAACCGGGGCGGTCTTTTGGTGGCGCTCCATGCAGGCCGGCCTTCGGCGGGCCATCGCTTGGCTCGGCGAACTCAACGCGAGAGGCCGGCACGCTGGCGATTCAGCGTCGCCCTCGTTCCAACTGCGTTCATCCGTCCACCAGCCGTTTTGCCTGCTCGCTCGCCTGCGGAACGCTGGGGTCTTTTGGCGATTCAGCCTCCGCTTGGAACGCCACTTTTTTGCGCCCCATTGAGCACCCGCTGCACGGCGACGAGCAGGGCCTCGGGCTTGAAGGGCTTTAGGAGAAGGGCGTGCGCCAGCGTCTGGATCGCTGGAATATCCCCGTCGCCCGTAGAACCGCTCGCCGCCCCGCTGATCGCGATCAGGCGGATGCCGGGACAAATCTTCACCAGTGCCCGGGCCAGCGCCAGGCCGCCAAGCCGAGGCATGTCGACGTCCGTTACAACCAGGGAGACTTTCCCGAGATGGGCGTTGAATGCCGTCATCGCCTCCATGCCATCGGCACAGCTAACGACGCGATAACCCTGTTGCCTCAGGACGTCGGCGACGATCTCGCGGAAGGCGGCATCGTCATCCACGACGAGAATGAGTTCACCCTGATGATCAGAGTTGGCCACGGGCGCGGCGGTGCCCGGCTGGGTCGCTTCGCCCTCGGAGGCCGGCAAATACACCCGGAAGGCAGAGCCCCGGCCCACTTCCGTCTGCAGGTCGATAAAGCCGTGGTGACTGGCGACGATGCCGCGAACCGTGGGAAGCCCCAGCCCAGTGCCCTTGCCGATGCCCTTGGTGGTAAAAAATGGAGTCCAGATGCTTTCCAAGACGTCGGGCGGAATGCCCGTGCCCGTGTCGCCGACTTCGAGCATGAGCCAAGCGCCCGGCGTGGCCTCCGGGATCGCCGCCGCCCCCGAGGCGTCGAGTTGACGGTTGGTGGCCACGAGGCGCAGCGTGCCGCCCTGGGGCATCGCATCGCGGGCGTTCACGCACAGATTGAGCAGCACTTGGTGAATCTGCGTCGCATTGCCGTCCACCGGCCAGAGGTCGGTGGGAATGTCGTAGCGGAGCTCGATCGACTTGGGGAAGGTTTCCTCGATGAGGCTAACGATGTCGCGCGCCAGGTGTTTGACCTGCGTGGGCCGCCGTTCGCCGGCGGCGTTATGCACAAATCCGAGGATCTGTTTCACGAGGCCCGCCCCGCGCACCGCGCTTCGTTCGACCGTATCGAGGATTTTGCGGTCGCGCGGCGCCGTCAGGCTGCCGCGCAACAGCGGCGCGGCAAAGAGGATCGGGGCGAGCATATTGTTGAGATCATGCGCGATGCCCGCAGCGAGCATCCCGATGCTTTCGAGCCGCTGCGCATGGAGGAATTTCGCCTCCAGCAGTTTTTTCTCCGTGACATCGGTCGCAAGCACCAGTCGCGCTGCGCGGTCGCCGAACCGCAGTGGGGTGGAGATTATCTCGACTTGCATGATTGTCCCATCCTTCCGGCGATGCCGCGACTCGCCGGATTGCGGGGCGTCGGCCTCCTCGTTTTCGAGGTACTTCAGCAAGGCGGGAATATCCTCCGGCGGGTGGATGGCCTCGATCGTCATCGTGAGAAACTCCTCGTGCGTATAGCCGTAGTGGCGCACGGCGGCTCCGTTAACCGCCAGAAACCGCCGCGTCCCGGGATCGCTGAGCCACATCGGCACCGGGTTGCTCTCGAAGAGGGTCCGGTACCGCTCCGCACTCTCGCGCAGCTCAGTCTGCGTCTCCAGCAGCCGGCGGTAGCGGTTCAGGCGAGTGATGGTGCGCACGCGTGCACGCAGTTCGGCACGATTGAAGGGTTTCGTGACGAAGTCATCCGCACCCGCCTTGATGCCCGCTAGCCGCGACGCCTGATCGTCGAGCGCGGTGACCATGATCACCGGCACGGCGGCCAGACGGGCGTCGGCGCGCAGCCGGCGGCAGACTTCGTAGCCGTCCATGCCGGGCATCATCACGTCGAGCAGCACAAGGTCGGGCGGGGTCTCCGCCGTCAGCCGCAACGCCGTGGGCCCGTCGGCCGCCTCCATGACCCGATAGTCCTGCCCCTCGAGGAGCTCGAGCAGGGTCTCGCGGTTGGTCGCGACATCGTCAACGACGAGGATGAGGGGGGGCGGGTTCATTCGGGCGGGGCTCCGGTCCTCCTGTCCGGCTCTGCGTGCTCCCCGTTCCCCGGGTTCGACACCAGCCGTTTCACCATGTCCGCCAGCGCTTTTAACTTCACCGGCTTGCTGATGTAGTCCGTGGCTCCCGCCGCCATGCAGCGCTCGCGGTCTCCCGCCATCGCCAGCGCCGTGAGCGCCACGATGGGAATGGCGTTCAGCGCCGCATCCGCCCGGATTTTCCGGATGGCCGTCAGCCCATCCATCACGGGCATCTGGATATCCATCAGGATCAGCGCGGGGTGCAGCTCGCGGGCGAGCGTTACCGCCACGAGCCCATTCTTCGCGTATCTCAACAAATAGCCCTTTTCCTCCAGGTAGCCGCCCATGGCCTGAACATTGGCCTCGTTGTCTTCGGCGAGCAAAATCGTGGGACTGGTCGGAATGGGCGGGAGACTGCCCCGCGGCACGAAGGGATGGCGGGTGATCTCCTCGCGCTGGAAAAAGGAGGCGAGCTGCGCCCGCGTCACCGGCTTGGTAAAATGCGCCGCCGCACCGAGCGCCCGGGCTCGCTCAGGTTCATCGACCACCGAGACCACGACCACGGGAATGTCCCGCGTGCCGGGATGTTCCTTGAGCCGCACCAGCACCACCCAGCCGCTTTCCCCCGGCAGCAGCACGTCCAGCATGATGACATCCGGCTTTTCGCGCAGCGCCGTTTCCACCGACGCTTCGCCCCGCACGTGCAGCACGCTGCTCAGGCCGAGCTCGGTGAGATAATTGACGAGAATCATGCCGGAGGTGACATCGTCCTCGATCACCAGCGCGCGACGGTAACTGCGGCGATCCGGCTCGACTTCCGGAATGAATTCCCTGGCTCGCTTCGGGAGGACGGCGACTTGCGGCAGCGTCACACTGAAACGACTGCCTTTGCCCAGCGCGCTTTCGAGCGTGAGGCTCCCACCGTGCAACTCCACGAGCTTCGCCGTGAGGGCGAGACCCAGTCCCGTGCCCTCCTGGGCGCGCGTGAGGCCCGAATCGATCTGCGTGAAGGCGCGGAACAGCTTCCGCTCGTTCTCCGGTGCGATGCCAATGCCGGTGTCCCACACGGTGAAACGCACCACCTCCTCGCCTTCGGGCACAGCCACGGTCAGCCCGATCTGGCCCCCCGCCGGCGTGAACTTCACGGCGTTGGTGAGCAGGTTGACGAGGATTTGCTTGAGGCGTTTCGGATCGGCCGAAAGTTTTTCGGTGTTCGCCCCTCGATCGAAGGTGACGTCGATGTCCTTTTGCATCGCCTGCGTCCGCACAAACACCAGACAGCTCTCGCAGAAATCCTGCACGTTGAGCTTCTCCGGGTTTAACTCCACCTTGCCGGCCTCGACCTTGGAGAGATCGAGGATGTCGTTGATGAGCGCGAGCAGGTGGGTGCCGCTGGTTGAGATCGTGGTGACGGATTTGACCTGACGCTCGGTGAGCGGTCCGGAAACTTGCTCAAGGAGCCCTTCGCTCAGACCGAGGATGGCGTTGAGCGGGGTGCGCAACTCGTGGCTCATGTTGGCGAGAAACTCGTCCTTGAGCCGCCCGGTCTGGGCCAACTCAAGGTTGGCTTGGTTCAGGTCGGCCGCCGCCCGGCGCAAATGCTCTTCCGCGCGTTGGCGCTCCGTGTCGTCGCGGAACACCTGCACGGCGCCGATCACCTGGCCGGCGCGGTCGCGGATCGGCGCGCAACTGTCGGCGATCGGGCGTTCGCTGCCATCGCGCGCAATCAAGGAGGTATGTTCGTCCAGCTGCTGGGCGGTGCCCTGCGCGATGGCGTTCTTGGCCGGCAACGCGGCAGGTTGGCGGGTGGCGCGGTTGATCAGGTTTAAGATCTCGCCGATCGGCCGGCCCGAAGCCTCGACCTGCCTCCAGCCCGTGAGTTTTTCCGCCAAGGGATTCAGGAGCGTCACCCGCCCTTCGGCATCGGTGGCAATCACGCCATCGCCGATGGAGTTGAGCAAGACGGCGAGCTTTTCCTCGCTGACCCCCAAGGTATCTTTGGCCAGTTGCAGTTCTTGATTCGTCTCCTGCTGCAGCCGGAGCAAGTGCTCGGTTTCCCGGTGGACGGACTTTTCGAGCTGCTGCTGGGCCCGTCGGCTGAGCGCCAAGACGAACGTCGCCGCGAACAGGAGCGTCAGCACACTGGCGGAAACGAGGACGGCCAGCATCCAGCGCATCTCCGTCCGGACGGCGGCGTCCCGCTGCACCAAGGCCGCCCGCTCGTGCTGCATGAAGTCGCCCATCACCGTCCGAATCGAATCCGTGAGCGCTCGCCCTTGCGCGTTCCTGACGAACTCCGTGGCCGCCGCCAATCCCTGACTGCGGCGCACCTCGATCACCTGCGCCAACCCTTCCATTTTCCGGTTCAGCAGCGGAGTCAGCTCTTCTGCTTTTTTATGCGCTTCATCGAGCAGGGTCATTTGCTGCAGTTGCTCCAGCTCTCCGCGGAGCTCATTTTTCGCTTTCAGATAGGGTTCCAAAAAGGCTTCGTCCCCGGTCAGGACATAACCGCGCTGGCCCGCTTCGGCGTCCTTGAGGTTCGTCAAGAAGACGTTGGCCTGGTCGAGGATGATAAACGTTCGCTCGCGTTCATCGGATGCCTTTTGCATCTGGCGAAAGATCCGGAACGATGCCACGACCCACAGCGCAACCAGCAGGACGGCTCCAGCCGAGCAGATCACGGTTCTAAATTTATTTCTCATGGAGAATTTTTCCTTGGCCTCGGGCCTCGTCCGGTGGGCTGGATTTTACCGATCCTGTCGTTCGCTCCGGCCCTGAAGACCGGACGATCTCTCGCACGGGGTCGTGAGACGCGGGCAGTTGGTGCGGTTGAAAAACCCACTCTGCCATGCGTCGATCTTGGGCAGGGCATCCTTGCGCTGGGTTGCGGTCGTGCCCTTCGCCTTGCCGGGGGCGCGGCCACGGCTCGTGGTGCCGTTGTTGCCCGTGGGCTCCGTTCGCGTTTTCCCCAAGCGGCGGCTTGTGGCTGGTTGGCCAGACGGAGGATCGAGTGCATGGGCGGGACGAGTCAGCGGGAACCGAAAGACCTGCTCGAACCTGCGAAGATACTGGCAGTGCTGCCCTCGGAGAAATGGGGTGTAACCCTACGGGGCGTGAAACCAGGGCAACCCGTCCATGCGTTTCGGGCCAAGGCCATCGGCCTAGCCGGGATATTTCACACCCAACTTGATCAAACCGATTTCACGGAGGACACGGAGCCCAGGCCACAGAGCTCACCGAGCGGACAAGGTGTTTGGCTCCGTGAGCTCGGTTCGAAACTCGGTGCGCTCGGTGAAAAAGAATTTATTCAGGAAAGTGTGATTGATGCGGGCTAGGGCCGTTTCCCAGACGACGCGTTCGGGCATAGCGGAACGAACCTCCGGTCAATCCGGCGCTGATCCGGAAGCGCGAGGGTGGCGTAGAAGCGGTCGGGATTCTGACCAGACTGGCGCGCAGCTCGCGCTTCTCAACCAGCCCGTTCTGGTCCGATTCCGCACTCAACAACGTCCGCCCACTGACCGAACGCTCAACTCGTCGGTCGGGGGTTTCTCGAAATGGGGTGCGCCAGTAACGTCGGGGAGGTGAAACACCCGTCCCCATCAGACAGCGACCGGGGGGCACGTCGTGATGCAGCTGTCGATCTGACTTCTGCTCATGCCTCCCTGGATCGAAGGCGAATCGGCGATTCCGCCCGTGGCGCGGATCGACCCGAAAACACCGGCCGAGACGAGCAGCGGCATCCGGACTGATCGCCCGCCGTCCCGCCAAAATTTCGCGCCAACGACTCCGGGGAATACCGGCGGACTTGGACGCTGGTTCGGCGCGGGCGCTACGGGGCAGGGTAAGACCCCCTATTTCGTACCGGGCGTGCCGCTATAGTGCGGCAATGAATTACCGACATTTCTCCCTCGTTGCGGTGACCCTGTTTTTGGGCGTAAACGCCGGCGCGCAATCCGCCTCAAAAGAGACGATGGCCAATCTCAACGCAGCCCACCTGGGCGAGGCCAATGCCCAACACCGCTACGTGGTTTTCGCGCGCACGGCCGATGCCGAGGGCTATGCCCAGGTGGCCAAGTTGTTTCGCGCCGCATCGGCCGCCGAAGCGACGCATGCGTTCACCCACCTGGGCGCGATCCTGGATCTCGGCGGGAAAGTGGAGAACTCGGCGCTCGACACGGTGGCGCCCGGCACGACGCTCGCGAACCTCAAGCAAGTGGTGGTCGGCGAGAGTTACGAGCGCGACACCATGTATCCCAATTATCTGAAGCTGGCCAAGGCGGAGAACGCGCCTGAGGCCGTGCGGTCCTTCGGTTTCGCAATGGCGGTCGAGAAACAGCACGCCCGGCTTTTCACCGAGGCCTACGCCCAGCTCGGGAAAAATCCGCCGGCCACCTATTTCGTCTGCCCGAGTTGTGGCAACACGACGGTCGGCGCACCCGCCAGGGGCAAGTGTCCGATCTGCCAGAATCCGACGACCAGATACGTCAACGTTCCCTGAACCGCACACGCCTTCCGATGCCCGCTTGGTTTTCACTGCCGATCCCGCTGCACCCGGCCGTGGTGCACTTCCCGATCGTGCTCCTCCTCTTGGGCTCCGCCCTGGCTTGGGTGACCGTCTTGATTCCGCGCGGGACTTGGGCGCGGATCGCGGCCGCATGCCTGGTATGGGGAGCGGCGGGCGCGGTGGTCGCCGGGCAGACCGGTGAGCATGAAGGTGAGTCGGCCCAGACGCCGTGGGGGAGCAGGGGCACCCTGAAAACCCACGAGGAGTGGGCTGAGCGCACGCAGGTCGCGGCGCTCGCGGTCGCGGGGCTGGCGATCGGAGTGCTGGCGATGCGGCGCTGGCCGATGATCGCGCGGACGATGGCAATCGCCACGGCCGTGGGGGCGCTGGCGAGCACGTGGTGCGTGATCGCGACCGGGCACTACGGCGGACGGCTGGTTTACCGCTATGGCACGGGCATCAGATCCGCCGCTGACTTCCCGAAGGAGAAAACCCCGATCGATCACCGCTGGTGGTGGCCACCTGACGGCCGTTAGGCTGCCGCTTCCTGGCGCGACGGGCGCGATGCGATGGCGGTCGAGATTCATTCGGAGTCCGCAGGCGCCGCAAGGGGAGCAGGCGCGGAAGGGAAGGCCCCGGAGAGCGCGGCGGCCTTCGGGTGAGGCGGCGGACTTCCCGTTGATGGCGGCGGTCCGCGGCGCGCAGCGGATCCGGAGGACGCGCCGGGCACGCCCTGCCCACGGCGAGGTCGTTCACCGGAATGTCGAACCCGCCTGCGCGGGTGGCAGAGGCGCGGTGGGTCGCTGGTCTGGTCGGCGCCGGACGCAAACGGTCGGCACAGCAAGTGCGGCGCGTGAAGCCTACATGGCGCAGCCAATTTGCCGGCCCTGATTGTAGTGAGTGTCGATCTTGGCGGTGAGCTCAACGCGGTTGGGTTCGAAGAGCGTGACGATGTCGGAGCCGCCGAATGAGAAATAGCCGAATTCTTCTCCTTTGTGGAGCGTGCTGCCGACTTCGGCGGTGAGATTCACCGACGACACCTGCGCCATCCCGATCGGCAAGACGGCGACGAGGCCCAACGGAGAATCGATCACAATGAGCCCGCGGTCCTGCGAAAACTGGTAGCCGGTGCCATCCACGATGCCGAGCGATCCGTCGGCGCGCTTCACGACGTCCATCGTCACGTGCCCCGGAATCTTGCGCACCTCTTTGACGAGGCCGCCGACCGGCACATGAAAATGGTGATAGTCGTTTACGTTGAGAAAACTGTGGGTGAACACGCCGCCCTGAAATCGTTCGCGATAGGGACTGCCCGCCAGCAGACCGAGCATCGACCACGTGAATCCTTTCGCGGTAATCGATGAATCGGCGTCGATGCGCCATTGGCCTTGATAGACACTGTCGGCCGGTGAGACCACGACTCGGTCGTCGCACAGACCCGCGATCGGACGTTTCCCGGGACGAACCTGGCGGGCGAAGAATTGGTTGAACGTCAGCCATCCGCTCGGGGCCGGAGCGTAGTCATCGAAATGGTAATCAGGGTTGGCCCGGAAGCTCGCGATGCCGGCGGCTGAAGCAGGCGTGTCGAGAAAGAGGCCCCAATCCTGGGCAAACGTGCGCGACCACGTCTGAAACGATTCATCGGAGCGGAGCAGTCCGTCGGGCGACTGATCGATGAGATAGTAGAACTGGAGCACGAACCGGTGCAGATTCCGATCGGTCGGAATCAAGGTCACCATCTCCTGCAGGAAGGCGAAGTAGTCTGCGAGCGTGTGCACCCCCGGTCGGGCGGCGCGCTGCAGCGACGCGGTGAGTGCGGTGGTCAAATCGGGGCGCGACTGCAGGAGCGCTTGCAGGGCGAGAACGGTGGGCGGGACGGTGTTCATCGGCAGTCGTCGAAGGGCTTGTTGCGGGTTGCAGCACGAGAGCACCGCCGGATCAGGACGGCGACGAGCCCGACGGCCCCGGCCGTGAATGCATAGGTGGAGGGCTCGGGAATTGCGCCGATGGCGTTTCCCGCGCCGACGAAGGCGAGGCCGCCGCTGTAGCCCGAGTCGGCCGCCGTGAAGTTGATCGTGTTGCCGTCGAGCGTGATCGTCTGACCGGTTCCGGTCAGCGCGCGACCGTGGTTGATCCGCGCACTCGAGCCGACGGTGAATGACGTGCCGCTGAGAACGTTGCCTTCAAAGGAGGTGTTCGCGCCGAAAACGGTGGTGCTGCCGACCTGCCAAAATATCCCGTTCGTCGCCACGCTGTTCGCGGCGAGGTTGCTGAAGACAATAGTGGAGCTGTCGGCCGTTGTGAGTGTGGTGCCCACTTGGAAGACCCAAACGGCGTTGGTTTGGCCCTGCGCGTCGAGCGTCAGCGTGCCGGTCAGTTGGGCCGTCGAGGTAAACCGGTAGATGCCGGGCGTCAGCGTGGTGATCACCCCACCGTTGCCCAAGATCTTTCCGGTCAGATCGATTGCCCCGGGCATCGCGGCGAGCCCGGTGTAGGCCCGCGTGAAATCGGTTTGGTTCTGGGCCGTCATGGGACCGACGGACGAGCCCGTGACGAAGCTCATCGAGCCCGCGCCGGCAACGCCGGCGGCGCCCAGATTTCCGTTGAAAGAGTTCACGCCGTTGATCGTTGCCGTCGATCCGCTCATGACCGCGTAACTGGCCGTGGAACCCAAGATGGACTGGGCCCACGCCGGAGCGCCCAAGGCCAGGGCGAAGCCCAAGATGGTCAGGGCGCGAAGCGCGGGGCGACGGCGGGAGCGTCGGGGAAGGAGCGGTACGGTGGTGCGGAGCCTTCGCGGTGGCCGTGCGGTTTTCATCGGGAGGAAAATCCGGCGGTGAACAGCGCGCGGTCGGGCGACGTCGCGTGGCCGGCCGACGGAGATGGGGTGGTCGCCGAGTTCGCCTCGGGCGGCGCGCGTAGGGGGCCCCGTATCTGGACGCCGGAGACGCTCTGGCGGCGTGCGTTTAAGGAGATTTTCATGGTGGAGCGGAGGTGCTGAACGCGGGCGGGCCTCGCTCCCGGGACCGGGGAATTGCGGCGCGGGCGACCCGGCTGATACACGCCACCTTACGGCCAAAGAGGCGGCTCCGCTATGGGGTCTAGACCGCCCTGCTTCCGTGTGCGCCTGCGTTTACCCGAGGATCGCGGACGCTTCCAGCGGGCCCGGAGTTCCAAAATGTCCGATCCGACACGGACGGTTTGGCCGGACCGCGCACGACCGGCGGGCACGTTTGCGCGGTAGGTGAGCCAGCGCGATTCGTCGGCGACGGGCGTTTCCGGCGCGAGCGGGCAGTGCAAGCCCGCGTCGCCATTCGCGCCCTCGGCCTGAAGGGCGACGCGTAACGCGTCGAGGCTCGCCAGGTCGAAAGGGAGCTGGACCTCGAAACGCTGGAGAGCGGCGGCGGAGGTCTCCCTCGCATGAGGGCCGCCGCCCGCGACGACTACGCGGAGTTCGGGCGCCTTGCTGCGCCCCAGCCATTCTCCGGCGGTGACGATGCGCGGCACCCGCGCGGGACCGGCGGTCGGGTGGCCGTGGTTCACGCCTCCTCCGGCAACCTGACCGCTGCCCGCGCACGACGGGCGGATTTCCCGGCCGAGTTTCGCGCCCGCCTGCACCGCGAACCGTGCCACCCCGGGGGCCGCCTCAGTTTGGCGATGGCCGAGGCGCTGCTCGGTCCCCAGGAAGAGGCCGTGCGACTGGCCGAGAAAGCGACCCAGCTGCTCCCGGAAGCCCGCGATGCCTGGGCGGGGGCACGTAACCTCGCGCTGGCCGCTGAGATTTTCGCGTGGACGGGCGACCGGGACCGCGCGATCGCGTTGCGCGGTCACGTAAACTCGACGCCGGGGAACTCGCCCCTTGGCGCGCTCCGGGACAATCCCGCGCTCGCCTCGCTGCGCGGCGCCCCTCACCGATCCGAAGAACAGCGCGCTCCCGTGCTGACCTGTGTGCTCCTGCTCCAGATCTGGCCCCCCCGCTGCGATTTTCACGGCGACCGGCGTCAATCTGGCGCGTGCCAAATAGCAGGCCCGTCATGGCCGCTGGCCTCCGGCCGACGCGGGGTGTTGAGCGCCACCGGGGGGAGCGTTTGCGCAACAGCGGGTTCGACCGTCCTCCGGATCAAGCCCTTCACCTGGACCGCCCAGAAACGACTCGGCCTGCTGAGCGGGCGGCCGCGTTCCGCCGTGGAAGAGCGGCCCGGCCCAATCGCGCAAGGTGAGGGCTCAAGAAATCGGAGTTGATTCCGGCAATGACCGATCCTTGCCAGGCTCCCCCGTGGGAGGTCGTTCTCCACCGGACAAGGGATGGACGCCCTTTTGCCTCCATCTTCCAGCCGTTCATGCACGGGCTTGACGCTTGAAGCGGGAGCAATTCCTCCGATCGAAGGCGAACCGCTAACCGATGCCATCCATGGACCGCCGCGAGCCCCCTTCACCCCGCCGCCCCGGTCAGCGCCAGCACACCCCACCGCCGATGATCGACCCCGACACCGCGCAGCAGCCGAAAAACCCCACCGCGGCC
>CAJAYO010000886.1 GCA_903948415.1 uncultured Opitutia bacterium
AGTCCAGGTGCGGAAGTCGCGCATCGGGCGCAACCCCAACAACCCGGGCGTCGATGTCGTGATCCCGCAACGCGCCATCGTGAAGTTCAAATCCGGGAAGATCTTGAAACAGCAGTTGAAGAAGATCGATCTCGGGAAGCTGTGAGCCGGGCGGGCTCGACACGGTGACCCCGTCCGCTGAGCCATGCGAAGCACTGACATGACAGCCGCCACACCGAACATCGGGATGAGGGACGGGGATGTCCCTGACTTCGCTAAAAGTGCTGGGTCGATCGCAGCATAGGGATTGGTTTCAGTGATTGGTGGATGGGCAAGGGTGATGTACCGCGGGGAGACAAATGCGCTTGAGATGCCTTAGCCGGCGCCGAGGACAGAGGCCGAAGAGCTTGCGCAGGCGCCGGCCCGTCGGCGAGTGGATGGGGTCGTGCTCATGGGTTAGGGGCGGACGGTATGGCGTGGAGGGCCGAATTCACGACAGGCGGGGAATGCGGCGCGGGCGGGTTCGCCTGTTTCGCGGGCGGCGTTGGCGGTGGAGCCGGTGAGGAGCGTGGCGGCGGCGAAGTGATCGTTGGCCGGGCCGGTGGCGTCGGCGGTGAGGGCGAAGTTGAGTTTGCGATCGCCGGAATCGCTGTCGTAGCCGTCGACGGCGAGGCTGAAGGTCGTGCCCGCGGTGGCGGCGAAGCTGGCTTCGCCGGTGGCATTGGGGCCGCTGTCATCGTCGCGGACGATGACGGTAAGCGCGTTGAGGGCGGTGACGGTGTAGATGGAAAGCAGGGTGTGGAAATCGCTGCCGATCAGCGACACGACGTCGCGGCCGGCGGCGGGCGCGCTCCATTGATACCAGACGGATTTGCGGCGGGGGTGTCGCCGGGTGCGTGTTCGCCGGGTTCGGCCTCGGCAGTGGTGTTGTGGGTGGTGGTGACGGCCGTGGCGCCGGTGAGAGCGGTGGCGGCGGAGAAGTTATCGTTGGTGGGGCGGCCGGGCGCGGGCGCGGAGAGGGAGAGCGCGAGGGCGATGGAGCCGGTGCTATTGTCGATGCTGCCGATGGAGAGGCGATAGACGGTGCCGGCAGCGACAAGGGCGGCGGGAAAAAAGGCGGCGGTCCGAAGCACCGCTGAGCGCGATGCAGCAAGGGCGCGCGGCGGCGGATCGGCTGGCAGGTGCACCCCGCTACAGCGCGGCGTGGAGGAAGCGCCTCGGAGGGTTTGGCGCGGCCGGCCCAAGAAATCAATCTACCCGAGGCGAGCGAGGACTTCACGCGCGAGGGCGCTGAAGGCTTCGGCGCCCGGCGCGGAGGCGTTGTAGAGCGCGATCGGTTTCGCCTCCATCGGCGCTTCGCTGAGGCTGATGTTTTCCGGAATCACGGTCGGGAAAAAATGCAGGCGGCGAAATTCCTTTTCGGAAGGGAGCCGCTTCATGGTTTCCTGGTGGAAATTCACGTGGCCGCGGACGCGGGTGAAGACGACGCCGAGGCAGCGGATCTTGAATTCGAGTTCTTCCTTCAGGTAGTCGAGGCGGTCAAGGAGAAGCGAGAGACCGACCGACGAGAGGAAGTCGGGCTGCATCGGCACGAGGAAAAAGTCGCTCGCGTAGAGGGCATTTTGGGTGGCGGTCTGGAGGTTGGGCGGGCAGTCACAAAGGATGTAGTCGTAGTCTTCGATCACCTTTGCGAGTTTGCGCGAGAAGAGGCGTTCGCGGCCGGGGCGCGCGGCAAGATCGAGGTCGAGAAAGGTGAGGCGCAGGTGACTCGGCACGAGATCGAGGCCGGGGATTTCCGGCACGACGTCGTGTACGATGCAGTCGGCGAGTTTCGCGGGATCGGCGTCGCGCTTGCGGCGGGCGTCGAGTTCGAAGACGTCGGCCATGGTGCCGCGTTCGTCGGCCCACTTCATCCACGAGGCCTCGGGCATGAGGCTGAGCGAGGCGTTGGACTGCGGATCGAGGTCGACGAGCAGGACTTTTTTTCCGTGATCGCGCGCGAGGTAGGCGGCGAGGTTGACGGCGACGGTGGTTTTACCGACGCCGCCTTTCATGTTGAGCAGGGAGATAACGGTGGCTTTGGGCATGGTGTTTTTTGGGGGGATGGACGGAGAGAGACAGAAAGACGGAAGGAAGGGGAGATCGTAGACGGGGTGTACGCTGAACAAGAACGAGAACGAGAGAGGCGGGGTGCAGCGAAAGATGTGCCAGAATTGCGCGAGGTGCGAGGTGCGGTTGGACGGCCAGCTACTCTTGCGCCCAGCACAATGACGCCAGCCGCTGGAGACGCCGACCGGACACCCGAATCCGCAGAAAGCGGCGGGAGAACTTACGGTTTTCAGGTAACTGCGCGTATTCCCCGAGCTCCCGGCTGATTTCGACGCGCGAGCGTAGGCGGCCGCAGTAATTCACCACCGCGCGGTCGACGGCAAACCGGTCGTCCCGATGGCCCCCAAACGACGAAAAAATGCGGGCGTGCGGGTAAAGCGCCACCATCAACGCCCGGCGTTCAAACTCCTCATGAGCGCAGGAGAATTTGCGGCAGAACGCATCTTTCAGTGTTTCCATGGGTGTTGGCCTAGCCGGGGTAAAGCCGAGCCACCCGGCATGGTACTGCGTCGGTCGTGCTTCAGATATTAAAATCGAGGGGGGCCCTAAAAATTGCCAGAAGATGTGCTGATCGCGCCGCGCGTCCCCACACAACCGCTTCCGGCCTGAAACCGCGTTCAACGATTTGAGCGAAAATCGTGGTCACCGAAGTCGTTGATCTAGTTTTGAGCGGACCGGTTGGTTCGCTGACGTTGATTCTTGGAACGGGCAAAAATCAAGGACAGCAGGTTACCACCTGACCGAGTGAATTAAAATCGCCAGCCAGAGAACAACCGAAATCAAGGCCTCGTCACCAATCCGATCCCCAGCACCCGTTGACGGATGCGGTGGCGTAGCAGAGCCAGGCCCTTGGTCACAGGCACTTCAACCCGGCAGCGCTTGGCCTCGGTCATCACGGTTTCAGCGCCCACGTCCGGAAATTCGCACTGAACTTCGTGGACCGCGAGCGCGACGGCTTCGTCACGCCATGTGGCGACGGCCGCAAGATTGGAGGGGGGCATTTGTTGGGGGTAAGAAGCAACTGCTATTCTGGGGGTACCCGGAGAGACGCCCCGTCGGTCGAAACGCTCAAAACCATTTAGAATTTACGAGCGAAATTCAGACCCTCTTATCCCGTTTTCCAGAAGCCATACTGGCCGATAGTTGGTCTACGTGTGCCACTGCCGGTCGTCTCGAGCGCGCACCCTTTTCACAGTGTCCGACCGGTGGTGGCAAATGGGTTGGTTCATCAATGTTTCCGTGGCAGCACGCCGGGTCGCGGAATCCGATCTCGTGGTCTGGGACACGCATTGCACGGTCGACGATATTTCTCTCCTGAACGCGTATCAAAAACTGAGCAGGACCTAGGTAATGGATGGGAATGGGGGCTGTTTTGGTCTCGGTAAATGAGGGAATGAGTCGGCGCCCCATCAACTAGCTAGGCGAACTGAACGCGAGAGGCGGGCTGCGGTGGACCCCAACGGTTAGACAGTCGGGAAATGAAAGTTAGCTATGGGCTGGTTGGGATTGGGGAAAGATCAAAAAGATCAGGGAGGGGTGCAAGGGAGCGCAGCTCCCCACCTTCCCCTGGGAGGGCAGAGTTGGACGACAGGACGAGGGTCAAGACCACACACGGGCTGATCGCGGGGCGCCGGTTCATGGGTTGATCGCGAGCGGGAGCGTCGCGCGGTAGATTTCGCCGGGCGTGGCGTCGTCGAAGACGGAGTGCGGACGGCGCTCGTTGTAGAAGCGAAAGTAGGTGTCGAGTTGGGCGTGGGCGTCGACGAGCGAACGGTAGCTCTTCAAGTAAATCTCCTTGTATTTCACGCTGCGCAAAAGCCGTTCGACGAACACGTTGTCGAGGCATCGCCCCTTCCCGTCCATCGAGAGTTTCACGCCGCGGGCCAGCAGCGGCTGGGTGAACTCGGCGGAGGTGAACTGGCAGCCTTGGTCGGTGTTGAAGATTTCCGGCGCGCCGTGGACGGCGAGCGCCCGCTTCACGGCCAGCACACAGAAGCTCGCGGCGAGCGTGTTCGACAGTACCCACGCCAGCACACAGCGACTGTGCCAGTCCATCACCGCACATAGATAAGCAAAGCCTCCCACCACCGGCACGCAAGTGATGTCGGTGGCCCAGACCTGATTGGGCCGAGTTACGGCGAGATCGCGCAAGAGATACGGGTAAACGCGCTGTCCGGCCTGCGCCCGTGACAAGTTTGGCTTCTGGTAAATCACCTCCAGCCTGAGTTCACGCATGAGCCGCCGAACTCGCTTGCGGTTCACCTTTTCGCCTTGTCGCTTCAGCCACCGCGTCATCTGCCGCGAACCGAAGAACGGATACACCAGATACGTCTCGTCAATCAGGCGCATCAGACGGAGGTTTTCCGCCGCGACCGGTTTGAGCAGATGG
>CAJAYO010000887.1 GCA_903948415.1 uncultured Opitutia bacterium
ACGGCGCGGCCTGGGACTTGGCCCCGGGTTTGACCGCAGCCGGTTGACCTTCAAGCAGGCCGGCGCTGCCAAGCACAAGCACCGGGAGGAGGAGGCGGCGGAGGGGCGGGATTTTCATGCGGGGCGATTCAGGGGGCGTTGAGTCTCGGGTCGATGGTGGCGCGCAGGGAAACGGTCGAACGGTTCACGGCGCACCACGCTTAAGGACGAGCCCGGCCGGGGCGGTCGTCAGGTGTCCGTCGACGAGAGCCAGGCGGCCGTTGACGAACACCCGTTTCATGCCCTCGGAAAGTTGGTGGGGCTGCGTGTAGGTCGCGCGGTCGCGGACGGCGGCGAGATCGAACACGGCGATATCCGCCATCGCCCCGACGCGGATCGCGCCGCGGTCGCGGAGGCGAAAAACGGTGGCGGGCAAGCCCGTCATCGAATGCACGGCCTGCTCGAGGGTGAGCACGTTTTCTTCGACGACATAGCGTCGGATTTTCCGCGGAAACGGGCCGTAGGAACGCGGATGCGGCACGCCTTCGCCGAGCGCGACCAGCTCGCCGTCGGAGCAGGTCATCGTCCACGGTTGCGCCATGAAGGCGCGGAGATCGCGCTCGTCCATGTTGAAGGAGACGATAGAGGCGCCGCCGGCACGGATAAGTTCGATGGCGGCATCGACGGGCTCGATCAGTTTCTTCCGCGCGACAGCGTCGAGACGCAGGCCTTCGAGCGCGGGGTCGGGCGGGAAGGTGCGGATCTGGATATTTTCGGCGCCGGCGCGGCGCGCGAGATTTTCGACCATCTCGCGGCGGACGCGGCCGAGCGTCTCCGGATTGGCGAGACGGCCCTTGAGCGCCCCCGCCCCACCCTCCTGCGCCCAGGCGGGCACGAGCGCGGCGGTGAGTCCGGTGGCGGAGGCCTCGTAGGGATACTGGTCGGCGAACAGCTCCACGCCGTCGGCGCGGGCGGCGTTGATCCGCCGGATAATCTCGCCCGACCGCCCCCAGACGCGCGGACCGAGGGTTTTGATGTGCGTGACGATGCCCGGCAGCCGCGCCTCGCGCGCGACGCGGATGACTTCGTCCACCGCCGCCACGACGCCGATGGTGTAGTCGCCCTCGTCGCGCACGTGGCTCGTATAGAACCCGTCGAACTCCGCCGCGACGCGGGCGAGGGCGATGTGTTCCTCGGTCTTGGAAAAATTTCCCGGGGTATAGAAGGGTCCGGCCGACAAGCCGAATGCGCCCGCCTCCATCCCGCGCCGCACCAGCGCCGCCATGCGCGCGAGTTCGGCCTCGTCGGGCGCGCGGTCGGCGAGGTTGAGCACCTCGGTGCGGACGGAGTTGTGGCCGATGAGTTGCGCGACGTTGACGCCGAGGGGATGCGCTTCGAGGGCGCGGCGTTGCGCGACGAGGTCGGTCGGGCCGCCACCGTCGTGGTTCACAAACACCGTGGTGATTCCCTGCGTGAGAATCGGCGCGGCAGCGGCCAGCGCGGCGTTGCGGGCGAGCGCCGGCCCGGCATGGGTGTGCCCGTCGATGAACCCCGGGGCGACGTAAAGTCCGCGGGCGTCGACCACGAGCGTGGCCGTGGCGTCCGGGAGTTTTCCGACGGCGGCGATGCGGTCGCCGTTGAGCGCGACGTCCGCGTAAAACCAGGGCGTGCCCGATCCGTCGAGCACGCGGCCGCCGCGGACGAGGACGTCGAAATGCGCCGCGGGGGCGCCCGACGCCGCGGCGAACAGGAAGAACGCGAAGCGGAGGCGGTTCATCGGAGGAGCTGGAGGAAGGCGCTGATCACGGGCGCGTTGGTGAAATCGATGAGAAATCCGCCCGTGGGCGGTACGAGCGCGACGGCGCGGGGCGCCGGACCGCGGCGGCGGGTGATCGCATCCATCGCGGCGACGGCGGTCGCCGTCGAGCCCACCCCGAAGCCCACGAGGCCCGCCACCATCACGCCCGCCTCGTGGTCGCGGCCGAGCAGCGGCCATACGACCCAGGCCGCGAAGGCGAGCGAGACCAGCGTGTTCACGACGAGGATCACGAGCATCGGCCCGGCGACGGCGGCGAGTTCCGCGAGGTTCAAGGCCGCGAGCGTCACCGCGAGAAAGAGCGGCAACAGCACCGCGGCGAGGCGTGCAATGACCTCGCCGCGCAGCCAGGTGCCGCCGGCCGCATCGTGCGCCGCGCGCACCGCGAACCCGACGAGCAGCGCGCCCATGTAGGCCGGCAACGACGCCCCCGCGCGGTCGAGCCCGAAGCTCACCCACGCTCCCGCTTTCACGCAGGCCGCGATCAGCAACGCATGACCAACCGCCTCGCGGCCCAACGCGCCGAGCGCACGCAGATCGCCGAAAAAACTCGCGACGGCGGCGGGCGTTTCCCGCGGAACCGAGGCGGGGCCCGGGGCTGTGTTGCCGCGTCCCCGCAACAACCACTCGGCCAACGGCCCGGCCAGCAATCCCCCCGCGACGAGGCCAAACGTGGCCGCCGAGGCCCCGATGGTCGCCGCCGAGGCCAAGCCGGCCTGTTCGAAGCGCGGCGCAAATCCCAGTGCCGTGCCATGTCCGCCGACGAGGGTGAGCGCACCGCACACCACCCCGAGGAGCGGCGGCGCCCCGAGGGCCAGGGCCAGGGCCACGCCGACCGTGTTTTGGAGCACGGCGAGCGCCGTCGCGGTGAGCAGCAAAACCGCGAGCGCACGGCCGCCCGAGCGAAGGACCTGCACCGGGGCGCCCAGGCCCACACAGGTGAAAAACGCAACGAGCAGCGGCAGGTTCAGGTTCTTCAGCGGCCGCGCGGCCCACTCGATCTCGGTGGTGACGAGCCACGTCCACCAGGCCGCGGAGACTTTCGTGGCAAACGTCAACCCGGCGAGGCCGGAGGCGTTGACCGCGAGCAGCAGCGCGCTAAACAGCAGGCCGCCGACGACGGGCACGGGAAGGTTGAAGCGGGACAGGACCGGGACGCGGCGCACCACACCCTCACCGAGCCACAGCACGGGCACGGCAAACAAAAGCAGAAACCAAGGGGAAAGGGTAAGCGGCATGGCGTCGCGCAAGACCAACGGTCAGCACCCGTCATGCCACGGGCGGAGCGCAAGGACAGCGCGAAAATGCACTCGCCGCCGTGTTGCCGATTCGGCAACTCTGGTGGCCTGCCGCACAACATGATCTCCGCCCTCGCGAACCGCCGCATCCTGATCGTCGACGACGTCCCCGCCTTCCTGCACGAACTGCGCTCGTGCCTGAAGGGCCATTGCGGCGAAGTCGCGATCTGCACCAGCCCGCTGCGGGCACTGCGCCAGGTCCGGCGCGAACCGCCGGATCTGTTGATCACCACGCTCGTGATGAAGGAACTGGGCGGCTTCGAGGTGATCCGCCGCGTGCGCGGGCTCGGCAGCCCGATCCCCATCGTGATGATCACCGGTCGCGGCAACGAAAAGACGGCCATCGAGGCGACCCGGCTCGGCGTGTCCGACTATCTCGAGAAACCCGTATCCGCGGAGGAATTGCGCGCCCGGCTGGGCAAAATTTTCGCCGCGCAACGCCAGCCGGCGGCGGCGCCCGAAGCCGGCGGCATGGTGAGCGAGGACCCCGCGATGAAAGCCATCTTCGACATGGTCGGCGCGGTCGCGCGCAGCGACAGCCGCGTGCTCATTCTCGGCGAGACCGGCACCGGCAAACAGCTGATCGCCCAGGCCATCCACGAGCGCAGCCCGCGTTGCCGGGAGCCCTTCGTCGAGGTCAACTGCGCCGCGATCCCGGAGAACCTCCTCGAGAGCGAGCTCTTCGGGCACGAGCGCGGGGCGTTCACGGGCGCGACCGAGCGCCGCACCGGACGTTTCGAGGAGGCCGGCCGGGGCACCCTGTTTCTCGACGAAATCGGCGAGATGAGTTTTACCGTGCAATCGAAGCTGCTCCGCGTGCTGCAGGGCGGGAAATTCAGCCGCGTCGGCGGCAGCGCCACCCTGCAGTCCCACGCCCGCGTGATCGCGGCGACCAACCGCGACCTGCAGCAGGAGGCCGAGGCGGGCCGCTTCCGCGCAGACCTGTTTTACCGCCTGCATGTCATCACGCTGACGCCGCCGCCCCTGCGCCGCCGGGCCGGCGACGTACCGCTCCTCGCGGAACATTTTTTGAAAAAATTCCGCGGCCCGCGCGCGACGCCGCTCGGCTTCACGCCCGACGCGCTGCAACGGCTCCAGCGCTACGGCTGGCCGGGCAATGTGCGAGAGCTCGAACACCTCGTCGAACGCTTCGCCGTCCTGCACGACCGGCCGGACATCGCCGCGGCGGACCTGCCCGAGAAGATTCTGCGCGAAACCGGCGGGGCCGCGTCGGCGGTGATCGCCGCGCCCGAAACGATGCTGCGCGGCACGCTGGCGGAGGCGCGCGCCGCCTTTGAACGGGCCTACGTCGTCGAAACCTTGCGACAGGCGCGCGGCAACATGGCCGCCGCGGCGCGCCAGGCGGGGCTCGACCGATCGCATTACTTCCGATTGGTGCGCCGACACGGCATCGAACCGAAGCAGTATGGGTCGCCGGTGCCGCACGGGCGTTGACGATTTGTCCGCGACGCCCGTGCGTCTTCGCGTCGGGCCCGGGCGGAAACCGGTTGGCATTACACGTGCAAACAACGCGGCGCACCTCATCCCGCATGAAAAAAATCAAAGTAATCCAGTTTGGACTCGGCCCGATCGGTCTCGAATCGTTGAAGCTCGCGGCGGAACAGTCGTGGCTCGAAATTCTCGGCGGCGTCGACATCGATCCCGCCAAAGCCGGCAAAACGCTGGCTGAACTCACCGGTTGCGCGGCGCTCGGCGGAGCCAACGTGTTCCCCTCGCTCGAGGCCCTGTTCGCCGCGGTCGGCGCACCCGACGTGGTGCTGCACACGGCCGGCTCGAGCGCCGCCGCTTCGTTTGCCCAGATGAAGCCGGCCCTGGAACGAGGCATCAGCGTCGCGTCGACCTGCGAGGAACTGATTTTCCCGGCGCTCAAGACGCCGGATCTCGCCCGCGACTACGACGACCTGTGCCGCCGGACCGGCGC
This sequence comes from uncultured Opitutia bacterium, assembly GCA_903948415.1. Taxonomy (GTDB): domain Bacteria; phylum Verrucomicrobiota; class Verrucomicrobiia; order Opitutales; family Opitutaceae; genus GAS368. The sequence continues at coordinate 5,036 of CAJAYO010000887.1, forward strand.
ACGCATCGCCGGCACCGGGGTGAACCCCGGCTTTGTAATGGATATTCTGCCCATCTGCCTCACCGGCGTGAGCCGCGAGGTGACGTCGATTTACGTCGAACGCGTCGTCAACGCCTCCACGCGCCGCCAGCCCTTGCAGGCAAAAATCGGCAGCGGCCAAAACCCCGACGATTTCCGCGCGAAGTTCGCCGCCGGCAAGGCGGGGCACGCGGGCTTCCAGCAGTCGGTGGCCCTCCTCGCCCACGCGCTGGGCTGGACGCTCGACGAGATCCGCGAGACCTGCGAACCGGTCGTCGCCACGAGCCGGGTCGTCACCAAATTCTTCGATGTGGCCGCCGGCCAGAGCCTGGGCATCCACCAAAAATGCATCGGCCTCGTGGCGGGCGAAACCAAGATCAAACTCGACCTCCAGATGTATCTCGAGGCCTCGCTGCCGCACGACGCGATCGTCGTCCGCGGTCGGCCCGATCTGAATCTCGTGCTGAACGGCGGCGTCGCCGGAGACGACGCCACCGTCGCATCGTTGATCAACATCATCCCTCGCCTCCTGGCCGGCGCGCCCGGCGTCCGCCTCATGACGGAACTCGCCGTGCCCTCGTGGCGCAACCCGCAGGGTTGACGCCGCCCCGATGCGGCCCACGTCCGCCACGCGGCGGACGGTGCGGCATGCGGGGAAAGGCACGCGCAAAAGGCCGGGGAAAGTAAATCGCAGTTGACATCCCGAACGCGTTCGTGAGCTTTTCGCCCCTTATCTGACTGGCTTCCTAGCTCAATGGTAGAGCAGTTGACTCTTAATCAATTGGTTCCGGGTTCAAGTCCCGGGGGAGCCACCAGATTTCGTTTTTTCCCAGTCAAACCTTGGCTCAAGCGCAGCGCTTACCGCCGGCGTAGCTCAATGGTAGAGCACCTGTTTTGTAAACAGGCGGTTGCGGGTTCGAATCC
>CAJAYO010000888.1 GCA_903948415.1 uncultured Opitutia bacterium
CCACCGCGCTCGTCGGCATCCCGTTCGCCCAACTCCTCAGCCACCTCTTCCGCCCCACCTTCCGCACCGTCCGCCACCGCGTCACCGCCCGCGGTTCCCTCACGGCCCGCCTCACCGCTTCCCCGTCCGGCGCTCCGCTCCCCGCGCTCCACTCGCCGCTCGCCGCCGTCGCGGCGGCATCCGACCTCGCCGCCATCCTCTTCACCTCCGGCTCCACTGGCGCCCCCAAAGGCGTCTGCTACGAACACGGTATGTTCGACGCCCAGGTCCGCCTCATCCGCGAAACCTACGCCATCCAACCCGGCGAAATCGACCTCCCGCTCCTCCCCATCTTCGCCCTCTTCAACCCCGCCCTCGGCATGACGACCATCGTCCCCGAGATCGATCCCCGCCACCCCGCCGACGTCGACCCCGCGAAAATCGTCCAGGCCCTCCGGCAGGAGGCCGTCACCAACTCCTTCGGCTCCCCCACACTCTGGAAAAAAATCGGCGACCACTGCCTCGCCGAACGCATCACGCTCCCGTCCCTCCGCCGCGTCCTTTGCGCCGGCGCTCCCGTCCCCGCCGCCCTCTGGACAAACTCTGCCGCCTTTCTCCCCCACGGCCAACTCCACAGCCCCTACGGCGCCACCGAAGCCCTCCCCGTCGCCACGGTCTCCGCCCCCGAGGTGGACCCCGCCTCCCTCCGCGGCGCCTGCGTCGGCCGACCCCTCCCCGGCCTCGACGTCCGCATCATCGCCCTCACCGACGGTCCCCTCGCCACCCTCGCCAACACCCGCACGCTCCCCCCCGGCAAAATCGGCGAAATCATCGTCCGCGGCCCCGTCGTCACCCAATCCTACGACGCCCTCCCCGCCGCCACCGCCCTCGCGAAAATCGCCGATCCTTCCGTCTCTCCGCTCTCCACGCTCGGCTCTCCACCCGGCGGCACCGCCCCCGCCTGGCACCGCATGGGCGACTGCGGTTACCTCGACGCCGACGGCCGCCTCTGGTTCTGCGGCCGCAAAGCCGAGCGCGTCGAAACCCCGCACGGCACCCTCCACACCGAGCCCTGCGAGCAGGTCTTCCGCGCCCACCCGCGCGTCACCCGCTGCGCCCTCGTCGGCCTCGGCGAACCCGGCCGTCAACGCCCCGCCCTCGTCGTCGAAGCCCTCGTCTCCGACTCCGGCGTCGCCCGCCCCTTCGCCCGCGAACTCCGCGCCCTCGCCCTCGCGCACGCCCACACGTCCGCCATCAAACTCTTCTACTTTCACCCCCAGTTCCCCGTCGACGTCCGCCACAACGCCAAAATCCACCGCCTCACCCTCGCGCAGTGGGCCCACACCGCCAGGGGCTACGAGTCCGACCCCAAGCGCTGACCGGCCCGCCCGGCAGTCTCGTCTGGTTTTTCCTCCGTTCCCTGTATTCCGTGTCGTCCGTGGGCCACTCCTCTTCCACTCTCGTCACCGGCGGCACCGGCTTCCTCGGCCGCCGCCTCGTCGAGCGCCTCCTCGCCGCCGGCCGCCCCGTCACCGTCCTCGCCCGCCGCGCCGACCCCGCGCTCGCCGCCCGCGGCGTCCGCTTCATCACCGCCGCCCTCGACGACCCCGCCGCCGTCACCGCCGCCTGCGCCGGCCACGCCACCGTCTTTCACACCGCCGCCAAAGTCGGCGTCTGGGGCCGCTACGACGATTTTTTCCGCACCAACGTCCTCGGCACCCGCGCCCTCCTCGCCGGCTGCCACGCCCACGGCGTCGCGCGCCTCGTCTACACCTCGACCCCGAGCGTCGTCTACCACGGCCAAAATCTCGCCAACGCCGACGAATCCCTCCCGCTCACCACCGCCTGCCCGAGCCCGTATCCACTCACCAAAGCCATCGCCGAACGCGACGTCCTCGCCGCCAACTCCGCCACGCTCCGCACGATCGCCCTCCGCCCCCATCTCATCTGGGGCGTCGGCGACCCCCATCTCGTTCCCCGCGTGCTCGCCCGCGCCCGCGCCGGCCGTCTCCGCCTCATCGGTGACGGTCAAAACAAGGTCGACATGGTCCACGTCGAAAACGCGGTCGACGCCCACCTCCTCGCCGAGCGCGCCCTCTCGGGCTCTCCGCTCTCAGCGCTCAACGCTCAGCCGCCGGCCGCTTGCGGCCGGCCTTACTTCATCACCAACGGCGAACCCGTTGTTCTCTGGGACTGGATCAACGCCCTCCTCACCGCCCTCGGCGAACCGCCCGTCACGCGCCGTCTCTCCCTCTCCACCGCCTCCGCGCTCGGCGCCGTCTGCGAAACCCTCTGGCGCGTGCTCCCCGTCAACACCGAGCCGCCCATGACGCGTTTCATCGCCGCCGAACTCGCCAAAGACCATTGGTTCAACCTCGCCGCCGCCCGCCGCGACCTCGGCTACGAACCCCGCGTCACCATGGCCGAGGGCACCGCCGCCCTCGTCGCCTCCCTCCGCTCCGCCCGACCAACCGGCACCTCCGCCCCGTGACGCCCCGCCAAATTCTCCCGCCCGCGCTCGCGATGTCCGCCATCGTGCTGCTCTCGAACGTGCTCGTCCAGTTCCCGATCAACGCCTGGCTCACCTGGGGCGCGTTCTCGTATCCGGTCGCCTACTTCGTGACCGATGTCTGCAACCGCACCTCCGGCCCCGCCGCCGCGCGCCGCGTCGCCTGGGTCGGCTTCGCCGTCGGCCTGATCCTCTCCGTCGTCTTCGCCCCCGCGCGCGTCGCCTTCGCCTCGGGCACGGCCTTCATCGTCTCCCAACTCCTCGACGTCGCCGTCTTCAACCGCCTCCGCCAGCAGTCCTGGTGGAAAGCCCCGCTCTTCGGTTCCGCGGCCGCCTCCGTCGTCGATACCGCGATTTTCTTCGGCGTCGCCTTCGCCGGTTCCGCCGTCGCGTGGCTCCCCCTCGCCGCCGGCGACCTCGGCGTAAAACTCTTCATGGCCCTCGCCCTCCTCCCGCCCTACCGCCTCCTCGTCACCCGCCTCACCGCCAACGCACCCGCTCCCCGCGCCTGACGCACCCGCCACGCTCCCTTTCACCTCTGAGCTGAGCGCTTCCCGCCTCCCGCCGCACGTCAGGACCCGCCCCGCTGCCGCACCGCCTCGAACAGCGTGATGATCGTCGCCATCGCCACGTTCAGCGAATCCGCCTGACCCGCCATCGGGATGCGCACCGGCACATCGCAGTTTTCCAGCCAAAATTGACTGAGCCCATATTGCTCGCTCCCCATCACGATCGCGAGCGGTCCGTACAGATCGACGTCCGAGTAAATTTTCTCCGCCGCCGGCGTCGTCGCCACCATCCGCACGCCTTTTTCCTTCAGCCACGCCTGCACCCGCGTGCTCTCCTCGACCACCAGCGGCACGGAGAACAACACCCCCGTCGACGCCCGCACCACGTTCGGATTGAAAATATCCGTCACCGGATCGCACACGATCACCGCATCGCACCCCGCCGCATCCGCACTCCGCAAAATCGTCCCGAGGTTCCCCGGCTTCTCGATCGCCTCCACCACGAGTAAAAACGGCGCCTTCGCCCCGCCCGCCACCACCGCATCCAGATCCCCCAGCGCCCGCCGCCACTGCGGCGCCACCGCCAGCAACCCGTCCGGCCTTTCGCGATACGCGACCTTCGCGAAGGCGTCCTTCGACAGTTCGAAGACCTGGGCCCCCGCCGCCCGCGCCTGCTCGATCAGCGCCGGCTCGTTCTCCCCCAAAAACCACTCCGGCGAAAAATACATCTCCACCAGCTTCACGTTTTTCTCCAACGCCCGCCGGATCTCCCGGTAGCCCTCCACCAAAAACACCCCCGCTTCGTCCCGCGGCCGCCGGTCGCGCAGCTTCACCAATTGCTTCACGCGCGGATTCTGGAGACTGGAGATTTTTTCAGGAGGTGGGCCCACGAACCACACGGAAAACACGGAAACCGGACAAAAGACAAAATCCTTTTCCTCGCCCCGGGGAATTCCGTGTGTTCCGTGTCTGTCGTGGGCAAAAATAAAAAATTCTCAGACATCCCGTTCACCTATCATCAAGAGATCGAACTGGAGATCACCACGCTCACCAACCTCGGCTCCGGCCTCGGCCGCGTGCAGCTTCCGGGCGCTCAACTTCCAGCTCTCGGCTCTCAGCTCACCACCGAACCGCCATCCGCCGCGGGTGGCGGTTGGGTGGTGATGGTCCCCTTCACCCTCCCCGGCGAACGCGTCCGCGTCCGCGTCTTCCGCAACCAAAAGAATTTCTCCGAAGCCGACCTCGTCGCCGTCCTCACGCCTTCGCCCCACCGCGTCGCCGCGACCTGCCCGCTCTTCGCCCGCTGCGGCGGCTGCCAATACCAGCACCTCGCCTACAGCGAACAACTCCTTTGGAAACAGCGCCAGGTCACCGAACTCCTCCGCCACATGGCCGGCATCGAGTTCGCCGTCGCCCCCGTCGTCCCGTCCCCCCGCGAACTCGGCTACCGCTCGAAAATCACCCCACACTTCAATCCCCCGCGCGACCCCGCCGTCCCGCCGCCCATCGGTTTTCTCCGCCAGGGCACCCGCTTCGACATCATCGACGTCCCGAGCTGCCCCATCGCGACCGACGCCATCAACGCCAAACTCCCCGAAGTCCGCGCCCGCGTCCACGCCCGCGCCGCCGCCGGCGAGTATGCACGCGCCTCCACCCTCCTCCTCCGCGAAGCCAGCGGCCAGGTCACCACCGACTACGACGCCATCATCACCGAAAGCATCGCCACCGGCGGCGCCGCTCCCCTGCAGCTCCGTTTCCTCGCCCGCGACTTCTTCCAGAACAATCCCTTCATCCTCCCCGCCTTCACCGGCTACGTCCGCGCCCAGGCCGCCGCCAGCGGCGCCCGCTACCTCGTCGACGCCTACTGCGGCAGCGGCCTTTTCGCCCTCACCGCCGCCCCCTCGTTCACCCGCGTCGCCGGCATCGAACTCAGCGAATCCTCCATCCGCTTCGCCCGCGAAAACGCCACGGCGAACCACCTCGCCAACGTCACCTTTCAATCCGGCGACGCCGCGCAAATCTTCGCCGGCCTCCCGGTCCTCGCCACGCCCGCCGATCCGCAGGCCTTCGCCGCCGCCGACACCGCCGTGATCATCGATCCGCCGCGCAAAGGCTGCGACGAAAACTTCCTCGCCCAACTCTTCGCCTACGGTCCCCGCGCCGTCGTCTACGTCAGCTGCGACCCCGCGACCCAGATGCGCGACCTCAAGGCCTTCCTCGCCGCCGGCTACACACTCACCGCCGCCCAACCCTTCGACCTCTTCCCCCAAACCCGCCACCTCGAGTGCGTCCTGACGTTGGTTAAAACGCCGGCCGCCACGTAAAGTTTGGCTGAGAAGTCCGGCGCCAACGCTCCGACGGCCCCTCTCATGCACCTCCACCTCACCGGCCACACCGTCGCCGTCGTCGGCTCCTCCCAGGGC
>CAJAYO010000889.1 GCA_903948415.1 uncultured Opitutia bacterium
AATTCGAAGCGTCGGGCGAGCCTTCGGGCAAACCATTCGGCGCACGGACCCACGTGGCGTTCGGCAGCCCGAGAATGGGCACGGTCGCAGGATTTGCCTTCAGCACGGCGGCGCGATCGATGCCGAATCGGGGATCCTTGAAGAGAAAGCGTTCGATCCCGAGCAGCGGCGTGCCATCGACAAAAGGTATCGGCCAGCTCGTCTCGCAGGCGCGCGAGACCAAATAGAGCAGCGATTTGTGATAAATCTTGGCGCAATCATCATCCTGTTCGAGGCCGTCTTTCAGCGTGAACAACGTGAATTCCCGAATCGCGCCGGATCGAATGGCGGGGAGATAGTGGCGGTCGAACAGGTCGATCGTGCACGCCGGGGCCCAGAGCGTGCAGGTCCTGATCGGAGTAACGTCGGCCAAGGCGGCGACCAGGCGTGCCATGAAGATCGCACCCGCACTGTGACCGGCCACGTGAATTTCAATCGTCGGATCAGCCTTGAGCAGGGCCTGGAGGTGTTGGAAGACCCGCTCGGCCCCGCCGCCGGAATTCATGGCCGCGAGCGCGTTCTCCTTCATCTCGCCCCAGACCGCTTCGCCGGGAATCTTGGCAATCACCTCAAGGGTGTCATCCAGCCGATCGAGGAGGAAGTCCTTGGCTGAATCGAACAGCCCCTCTGGTTTTCGCTGATGCAGCACATCCTCGAGCATGTTGCCGAGCGTGGTCCAGAGATCGGTTTTCCAGATGAAGGCGAGCGGATAGACCTCGGCGTCGAGCAGCGGCTGACGATAGTCGGCGACGCGCTGGATGGCGCCTTTTTCGCCGACGAGGCCGCCGTGGGCATAAAGGAGGATTCGTTTCTTGCTCCAAGTGCTGGTCAATCGGGGGAAATCGCGCTGGAAGATCTCATCGACGTCCGCCGGCGTGGTGCCGATCTCTCCGGTGCTGCGCAACCGGCCGTCGTTGCCAAGGCCGATCAGATGCGGACGAACATCGCTGAACGAATAGTTGAGCCGCGATCCTTGGGTGGCACTGGTGACGGTGACCAAACCACCGCCCGACATGGCCACGGGTGCGCCGAGTCGGGCCACCCAGACATCCGACCCATGCGTGAGCCAGTCCGCGTAAGTCACCAGGGCGAAACCGCCGAGACCCCAGGGGGTGCCCCATGAGTTCTGCACCCAGAAGCCGCGCTGATCATAACCCACGATGGCAAAGGCATGACCGCCGAGAATCGCCTTTTTTTCAGGGCCGGGGATCACCCCATTTGGGCCGATTTGCGTCCATCCTTCATGGACCGTCCCGGTGGCATAGAGAATCCCGACCTCCGCCAATGCGGCATGCATCGCCACGAGATTGCGGTGATTGACGCGGAAGTAAGCGCCGAGCGGGCGTCTGGCCGCGTCTTGCGCCCGGTCGTTCGTCAGCACCCCGGGGGCGGCCGGGACATAGGGCCACGCCGCCGCTGAACACACGCCGTGTTTGTGCCAGCCCTTCATCGCGCCGCGGGCGCTGGAGCCGGAGTAGGCTTCGCCGGGCCATTCGTCGTAACGTCGGGCCATTTCATAAAACATGCGGGGGCTGACGGGGGTCGGGTCGGGATCGACGGCGCGGCGGTGCAGGAGGAAATGAGCCACGGCGGCGAGGCCGAATCCGGTGCAGGCCCCTTCGTTGAACTGATTCAGGATGAGGGGCTTTTTTTGGCGATACTTGGCGCGGTATTCATCCAGAGTGATATGCGGCGGAACCTCGACGAGGGTGGGCTCGAACATCAGATCGCGGAAGTCGATCGGGTCGGGTCGGGCATTCAACTGAACCACGTATTGGGTGATCGTCTGGATGCGTGGGGCGATCGGAGCGGCCGCAGGTGCTTTGCTGTGACTTACACGGACTTTCGCGGATGGGTTTTTTGCGTTGGGCATGGGAGTGGCGTTTGATTTCAGTGGGGCAGGGGAGATTGGGGCGCGGGTATTTTACCTGCGCGGTGGGCGATCGGTCCGGAAGTGGGGGGAATTCTTGTCGGGAAAAAGTCTGATCCATCAGACAGCAGGCCGGGTTGATTCGGGGAGCACGGTGGGAACGGCTGTTCGGCGCAGGCCTCGCTCTTTTGACTGCTCCATCTCGACCTCGATGCCGCCGATCCATTTGGCGACCAGGTTGTAGACCGCGGCGCCGATCACGCCTATGATGAAGCCTATCGCGGCGTAGAGAAAGGGCGCGGCAAAGGAGAAGCCGACGCCCATCAGCGCAAATATCCCGCGTTGGTCGGCGGGCAGATTGGCGGATAGGGCGGACATGATCAAAAAGACCGGAGCGAGGAGCAGGCCCATCGCGCCGTAGAGGCCAGCGGCCATTTGGCCAAGTTGGAGCGGGCCGATGTGTTTGAGCCGGCGGATAGGGCGGGGCAGGGGCGGGTTCATCGGGAGGGGAACGCGGGCAAGCCGATTCTGCGCTGATTAACGGTGCGGGACGAGTGCGGCGGCGATCGTTGGGCGGATGCGCCCGGCCTGGGCCGGGCCTAGCGGTTAACGTGAACCGCCTTAGTGTATCGAAGTATTACGGACACGGAGCGACCGGATGTAAAAAGGATCGAGGTCTTTGACGCGCTCCGCTGCTGGACTGCTTTGGAGTCTCGGGCACAATGCAGAAATCGGACGTTTGTTCAACGGCGGGAAATGCTGAAGAATCAGGTAATCGTTTATCTTATAAAGGTAGGCGACGCTATAGCGGATGCGTCGGACTTTTGCTATACTCAGTCCGTTCAAGTGCTGCTTCGGCCCTGGATCAAGCCGTGGCTCGCGGGTTTGCCCGCGACTGCGGCGATGCGGGTGCGGTCGCAGGTTCTTTGTTTTCGGAGGCGTCGGTCTTCGTTGGCCTGCGTCGCCCGTTTCTCCTTTTTCGTGGCGGGCGTCACTGGGGGGGGAGGCTTTCCCTGCGGGGGAGGGCCTCTTCCCTGCGGGGGAGGGCCTCTTCCCTTCGGGGGAGGGCCTCTTCCCTTCCGGGGAATCTCCGCGAAAGAACGGGAAACGCGGTTTGGTCTCTTTCTCCCGCGCGATCAGATCATTCTTCCGCGGGAGAATCTCATCTGCTCGGCCGTGGAACTCTTTCTGCGGTGAGCAGAAGGCTTTCCCCGTCGGGGGAATGGCATCGGAGGGAGGGGGAAACGCTTTCTCTCTGCCGCCGACGGGACCGGACTGGGCGCGCACGAAGCGAACCGGCGGCTCCTGTTGGCTGACGGCGGCTTCCCTCGTCCTACCGGGCCCACGCGGGTGCAAGGGGCGGCGGCCGTGTTTTTCCCATGCCCGCTCGTGCCCATTTTATCCAAGAAAGGTGAAGTTATCCTTATGGCCAGAGTCTCTCTCCCCAAAGCCCTCGACAATGCGGCTAAGATCAAGGCCACCTGGTTGGCCAATCCCACGTTCAAACTCGGCGATATCACCCTCGCAGGCTATACCGCCCTCCTCGCCAAGGTCACCGAGGCGGAGGCGATCATCGAAACGAAGCGTCACGAGCTGCAGGGCCTGCTCGACGAGCGCGACGACGATACCCGCGAGTTGCAGGCGCAAACCACTCGGGCGCTGAGCGGCTTCCGGGCGGTTTATGGTCCGGATTCCCCGCAATACGATCAGGCCGGCGGCACGCGCAACAGCGAGCGCGCGCCGCAGAAGCGCGCGCCGAAGAAGACCGACAGGGCGTAGGCGCGGGAACGTGAGGTCATCGGTGCGGCGGGCCTAGCGGCTCGCCGCACTGTTTGTGTTCGGCGAGGAGCGGCGGTCTCCGCAGGATGACGGATTGGGTGTTAGCGGCGTGAGGTGGGCCGTGCGCTCCGCGCGCGGCTTGCCGTGGGTGTGGGGGGGC
>CAJAYO010000890.1 GCA_903948415.1 uncultured Opitutia bacterium
CCTGCGTCTTGAGGTGATAAAAAGGCAGCCGAAGTTGCAGCCGCGACGGCCAGCGCTCCGCCACCAACGTCCCGAAGGCCCGAAAGCGCAGCACCAACTCCGGTGTGCGCGTAATCACCCGGCCCGACAATTTTCCGGTTTCGGCGAGATCGATGAGACACAACAGCAGGAGCGGTTTGTGCGGCGCAAATCCGGAGACGCCGTCTTGCGCATTTCCACTGGCCGTCCGCAGTCGAGTCAGCTTGCCCAACCACTTCTCTGCGACCGACGGAGAGGGTGTCATGTTTTCGGTACTGAGTTTTCGGCGCCACCAAACCCTCACGGTCAAGGAATACGTTGGCAAGCACCGGCATCGGGCCGGGCCGCCCGCCCCAATGGGCCTCATGCGACCGGCGGAATCGGCAACTCGACGTAGTCGCCGGACGCGAGGCCATCCACGGCTATCACCACATAATCGGTGTGCAGCCGAATCAGCCGCCAGTCCGTTGTCAGAAGCACCAAGATGGCGAGGCGGCGCTCCGCCAGATTCTGCTGGTATCGCAGATTTTGGTCGGTGGTGACGATGGCCTCGAATCCGTCGGCCTCGGCGGTGCAGAGCAACTCTCCGTTTTGCAGCGCGCCCCAGCCCTGTTCGTAAGCCGTGACAACGTGATGCCGGGTCAACGCGCGCCGCAAGGGAACCGGCGTGCCTTGATCGAACAGGATGCGCATGGCGCAAGCAGCTCAAACCTCAGTCAGACTACGCTGAGCGTGATCGAGCACAGCTTCGATCTGCTCGCGGGTAACACCCGGAAACCACTCAAGAAATTCATCCACCGTCGCACCACTCTCAAGGTTTTCGAACAGCGCCCGCACCGGAACCCGCGTGCCGACAAACAACCACGTCCCGCTGACCTTGCCAGGAATTCTTTCCACTACCGAGCACTGCGACCAATCGAGCATGCATTACATGAAACCCAGAACCTCGAGCCGTGCAAGCCGGCGAAAATCGCAGCGTGTCTATCGTCCCATCGCCACCGCCTGCCTCCCCGGCGGCGCGATGCGCGGCGGACGCAGCACGCTGTGGTTGATCACGCGGCGCTGGTCCGCCGTCAGCGGCGGCAACTCCGGCAACGCATCCGCCCGCGCCTCGTGCAGCCACGACCGCGCCAGCGCCCGGAAATGATCCCAGCGCTCGGCGATAAAATGGTCGCGCCCCGTCATCGGCGCCCCGTCGCCCACCAGCGGTCCCGCCGCGATCACTTGCCGCAATAGACTCCGCCACTCCGTCAGCAACCGGTCCATGTCGCCCTTCCCCGCCGTCTCGCACTCGGCCAACGCATCGCGGACGCGCGCGTGATCCTCGACGAGCGCCCGCACCACTTCGCTCGCGCCGTAGCCATAGTGGATCGGCACCCCTTCCTTCAGCCAGCCGTCGATCGTCAGCCGCCGATACGCCTTCTCGCAGACCCCCGCGAGCCGGCCCAACCCCCGCGGATTTGTCCCGGAGAAACGGTCACCCGCGAAGAGGTTCGCCGCATCGAACAAAAGATCGTCGAGCGGGTAGCGCCGGTCTTCCAGCGCCGCCGCCAGCGCCAACCCCTCCGGCCCGAGAAACACCGACACAATTTCCCCGCGCACCGTGAGCTTCAGCTCGCGGTCGAGCACCCCCGTGCGCTGCCACTGCCATAGCAAGGTCGCCTCCGGGGACATCGCCAGACACGCCGCCCGCTGCGCGCAGCCCGGGCAGCCCGGAAACGGATCGCGTTCCCGCCGCACGAGTCGCGCCCGCCCCGTGTCGGTGCGCTGCCCGCACGGCAGCACCGCGCGCCCGAGTTTTGCCGTTTCCTCCGCCCCGAGCGCCACCGGCTCATCCGTGAAAAACCGCCCCGCATCCTGCGCCGCCACCGCCACCGCGTCGCGCCCCGCCCGCAGCTCCCGCAGAAAAAACGCCCACGGCAGCGGCGCCGCCCGCTTCAGCCGCAACGGCTCCGCCCGCCGCATCCGCGGGCTGTTGCTGCTCACCAGCACGTAGCCGCAATCGTCCAGCCCGCGCCGCCCCGCCCGCCCGATCATCTGCAACAGCTCGTGCGGCTCGATCTCCTGCTCGAAATGGTTGTGCCGATACGCCGACGCCGTGATCAACACCGACCGCAGCGAGAAATTGATGCCCGAGGCCAGTCCGAGCGTCGCCACCACCGCCCGCAACTGCCCGGCCTTCGCCAACGGCTCGATCACCCCCGCGCGCTGCGCATACGTGAGCCCGCTGTGATGATACGCCACGCGCGCCTTCAGGAGCTTCGCCAGCGCCGGCCCGCACAACTGTTCCTGCTCCGACGACAGCGTGAGCGGCTCCGACAACGGCAGCTCCCGCGCGAACTGCCGCGCCAGCCGCACCGCGTCGTGCCGGTGCGGCGCAAACACCAGCACCGGTCCCATCCCTTCGCGCAAGGCCCCCGCCACCCGCCGCGCCCAAAACCCCTCGATGCACCGCGGCAACCCGTGCACCAGATCGTCCGCCTCCACCTCCTCCAGTTCCACGGGCCGCTCGCGGTGCACGATCACCTCCGGCACCCGTCCGAGCCGCCGCAGCCAGGCCGCGACTTCATCCGGGTTCGCCACCGCCCCCGACAGCAGCAAAAACTGCAGCTCCTTCGGCGCCGACAGCATCACGCCTTCGTAGTGGTTGCCCCGATGCTCGTCCGCGAGCCAGTGATATTCGTCGACCACGAGCAGCCGAAACGGCTCGTCGCTCCCGTCGGCGGCCGGCGCGCGCGGCGGCCCCAGCGCACGCGCGCCGATCTGCCCCTGCACCGCCTCCAGCGTCGCCACCACGATCGGCGCCCCCGGATCGACACACAGGTCGCCCGTCGTGATCCCCACCCGCCAACCCCGCGCGGTCCACTCGGCGTACTTGTCGTTGGCGAGGGCCCGGGTCGGCACCGTGAAGAGCGCCCGCCGGGAAAAATTCGTCTGCTCCGCCCACCGCTCGAACACGTAGGTCTTCCCCGCGCCCGTCGGCGCATCCACGATCACATCACGCCCCGCCCGCAGCGCCTGCACGGCCAGCGCCTGCCACCGGTCGGGCAGCATAAGCTTCTGCAAACCTGCAAAGGCGTCGGAGAACACGCCTCCACCGTGCAAGCGCTCCCGCCCGCGTCAAATCCACCTTCCATCCCCCGCGACCGACGCCCATGGCCCAATCATCTAACCGCGGATAACGCCGATTTTGCGGATGGTTTTATCCGCTTTATCCGCTTTATCCGCGCCATCCGCGCCATCCGCGGTCAAAACTCCGCCCCCTTTCCGTGTGATCCGTGGGTTCCGTGGGCACCCCGGCTCGTTCCATTCTCGTGTCTTTCCGGTCTTTCGTGTCTTCCCTTCTTCCCCCACCGTTCCGCGCCATGCTCCTCCGCCACGTTCCCTACACCCTCGAACTCCGTCACCCCTTCGGCATCGCCTCCCACACCCGCACCTCGACCCCCGCCACCCTCATCGAACTCGCGCACGACGGCGTGACCGGCTACGGCGAGGCCGCCATGCCCCCGCATCTCGGCGAGTCCCAGGCCTCCGTCGCCGCGTTTCTCACCCTCGCCACCCCGCTGCTCACCGCCCTCCGCGATCCCTTCCAACTCGAGGAAATCCTCCCCGCCCTCGACGCCCTCGCCCCCGCCAACACCGCCGCCAAAGCCGCCGTCGATCTCGCCCTCCACGACTGGATCGGCAAAAAACTCGGCGCCCCCTGGCACCGGATCTGGGGCCTCGACGCCGCCAAAGCCCCCGTCACCTCCTTCACCATCGGCATCGATACCCCGGACGTCGTCCGCCAAAAAACCCGCGAGGCCGCCGCCTTCAAAATCATCAAGGTCAAACTCGGCCGCGACGACGCCACCGACCGTGCCCTCATCACCGC
>CAJAYO010000891.1 GCA_903948415.1 uncultured Opitutia bacterium
TAAAAATACGGCGGGATGTCGGTGGACGCGCGAAAGCCGAAAAAGCGGTCGAACCCGCGGTCGGCGGGTCCGCCGGGCAGGGGCCGGTCGTAACCGCTCTCCTGGAACCCGAGATGCCATTTGCCGACCATCGCGGTGCGGTAGCCGCGCGATTGCAGGACGGAGGCGAGCGTGGCGCGGTTTTCCTCGATGAGCGGCTGGGTGGGCCATTTCGAAACGTCGGTGCGGAAGGGGTGGCGTCCGGTGAGCAGGCCGTAGCGCGAGGGATGGCAGAGCGCGCCGGGGGCGTGGGCATCGGTGAACCGCAGGCCTTCGCGGGCGAGGCGGTCGATGTGCGGCGTGGGGATTTTGGACTGCGGGTTGTAGCAGCCCGGATCGCCGTAGCCCAGGTCATCGACGAGAATCAGGAGGATGTGGGGCGGCGGGGCGGAGCGCGGGGGCACGGCGGCGTACGAGGCCGTTGCCATGAGCAGGAAGAGACCGGACCGGAGGAAAGCGCAGGGATTCATCGCGAAGTCATGATGAGGCGGGACGGGCCGACGGGGTCAAGGTGCGGGGCGGTAACGCGACAGGTCGGTGTCGGCGGTGCGCACGGTGCCGGGGGCGGGCGGAGGTGGGCCGGCCACAAATTGCATCGGGCGTTGGTCGCGCCGGAGGGCGGCGTCGAAGTCGCGAGCCTGGCGGGTGAGGCGCGCGACGACCTCCGGGTGCGCGGCGGCGACGTTGGTTTTTTCAGCGAGGTCGGCCTCGAGATCGTAGAGCTCGGGGGCGGCGAGCAGACGGTGTTGGTGGTTGAACGCGGCAGGAAGGTGATCCCACCAAAGGCTGAGGGGGCGAGGATCGGGGCGGTTTTCGGTTGGCAGGAAGAGTTTCCATTTTCCGTCGCGCACGGCCTGCGGCTGGTAGCCGAAGTAGTGGTAGAGCGCGCGCGGCGGTGGCGAAGCGCCCTCGAGCAGGAGAGACGAGATGTCGGTGCCATCGAGCGTGACGCCCGTCGGCAGCACGGCACCCGCAAGCCGCGCGAGCGTGGGGAAAAGATCGAGGTGCGAGACGGGCGCAGTCACGGCGGCGCGCGGCGCGATGCGGCCCGGCCACCACGCGATGAAGGGCACGCGCACGCCGCCCTCGAACGTCGTGCCCTTGCCGGAGCGGAGCGGGCCGTTGCTGCCGGCGAGTTGGCGGCCGGGGAAGTTTTCTTTGGCCGTCCCCGCCTTCTTCGCGGCGTTGGCGCCGCCCCGGGAGGGCGCGCCGTTGTCGTTGGTGAAAATCACGAGGGTGCGCGCGTCGAGTTTCAGGTCGCGCAGCGTGTCGAGGATGACGCCGGTGCTCCAGTCGAGCTCTTCGACGGTGTCGCCGTAGAGGCCGCCGCGGGATTTGCCGGCGAAGCGGGGCGAGGCGTATTGCGGCACGTGGGGCATGGTGTGCGGCAGGTAGAGGAAGAACGGTTTTTCGCGGTTCGCGCGGATGAAGGCGACCGCCTCCTCGGTGTAGTGTCGGGTGAGTTCCGCCTGATCGACGGGCGACTCGACGATGCGCTCGCCCTCGACGCGCGCGAGCGGCGCGAACATCGAGAGCTGCGTGAACGCATCGCCGACCTTCCACTCGCGCACGTCGTTCGTGTGGGGCAGGCCGTGAAAACGGTCGAAACCCTGCGTCATCGGGCGGAACGGCGCGTCCCACCCGAGGTGCCATTTGCCGATGCAGGCCGTCGTATAGCCGCGCGCGCGCAACAACTCGGCGAGGGTGATCTCGGCGGCGGGCAGGCCGTGGTGCTCGGTCGGAAACAGCACGTAGGGCAGCCCGGCGCGTGCGGGCAGGCGGCCGGTCAGCAGGCCCGCGCGCGCCGGGCTGCAGAACGGCGCGGCCGCATAGGCAGCGGTGAAACGCAGGCCCTCGCGGGCCATGCGATCGAGGCGTGGCGTCGCGATTGTCGTGGAGCCGTAGCAGCCGAGATCGCCGTAACCGAGATCGTCGGCGAGAATGACGATGACGTTCGGCGGTGGCTCGGCGGCGCGGAGGGTGGGGAAGACGAACGCGAGGAGAGGTAGCAGCAACAGCGCGGTGCGGGTCATGGCGGCCAGAGTGGGCGCTCCACGCCAAAGGTCCATCGCGAGCGTTCGGGTTGGCGTGCGGAGTTTTGCGAGGAGGGCAGGGCGGCGGAACCCGGCGTTCGCGCGACCGTGGCGGAATCGTCATTGCCATCGGGAGGGGAAATGGGCCGGTTTGGTCGACCCCGCCGAGCGCGCTCGCCTTCACCCAACTCAGTCCATCGGCCGGCCCCTGCCCACTCCCATGAAAACAAGTCCCCGTGTTGCCCTTATCCCGCTGGTTTTCGCCCTGCTCGGCGCCGTTCCCGCCGTCGCCCAGGTGGCGCCGAGCGCGCCTGCGCCGACCCCCGCGCCGCCGACCGTGGTCGAGCTGAGCCCCTTCACGGTCGATTCGTCGCGCGACACCGGGTATGCGGCGGAAAACACGCTCGCGGGTTCGCGGCTCAACGCCCGCCTGCGGGACACCGCGGGGTCGGTGTCGGTGTTCACGAAGGAGTTTCTCGACGATCTCGCGATCACCGACCTCGCGGGGCTGCTCAACTTCACGGTGAACTCGGAGATGGACACGAACGCGTGGCAGCCGGGGCAGCCCGGCCAGAACCCGTCCATCAGCGGGGAGAATCTGCTCAACCGCACCATGGTGCGCGGCCTCGCGGCGAGCCAGGGCATGGATTATTTCACGAGTATCACGAACATGGATCCCTACCGCGTGGGGCGGTTCGACGACACGCGCGGGGCCAACTCCCTGCTCTTCGGGGTCGGCGCGCCCGGCGGCGTGCTCAACCAATCGTCCAAGACGGCGGCCACGCACCGCCACAGCGCCAACCTCCGCTACGGCGCCGGCGCGTGGGCGCGCAGCCGCTCCGAACTCGACGTCAACCGCGTGCTCGTGAAGGACCGGCTCGCGCTCTCGGTGGCGGCGTTGCACCAGGAGAACGGCGGCTGGCGGCAGTTTGATTTTCAGGACAAGAACCGGCTCTTCGCCGCGGTCACCGCGCGCCCCACGCGCACCGTGACCCTGCAGGCGATGGGCGAGACGGGCCGCGATCAGGGGGCGGTGATCAAGTCGCTTCCGGCCGTCGACGAAATGCTCGCGTGGTATGACAACCGGAATGCCCGGGGCGTCGCCGCGGTGACGGTGACGCCCACGACGGCGGCGCCCACCGCGGCCCTGACCGCGCTCGGCATCACCACGCGCAACGGCACGAGCGGCGGCCTGAACCGCCGCGCGACGTTCATTGAGAACAACGGGGCCGTGTTCGATGCGATCGGCACCTACCTGACCGGCTCGTACAACAACGCCGCCGTCCGCGGGCCCGACGGCACGCCGGGCCGCACCACCTCCGCGCTGATCATCACCGATCCGCTGTTCAATCCGAAGCGCGGCAACGCCGCCGGCCCCGGTTCGCTCCGCGAGCAGCGGCTGCACAACTACACGCTCTCGGCCGACTGGCAGCCGACGCGCAAGCTCAGCGTCAACCTCGCCCACCACGTCCAGCGGACGACGCTCACCACGCGCACGCTGGTGGGCAACGACCCCACGCTGCGCGGCGAGCCCAACCGCACGCTCGGCCTGAACGGCCCGGCGAATCCCTTCGCCGGCCAGCTCTACGTGGAGGGAAACTGGCGCGGCGACATCCATTTTGGGGAATACCGCGAGTCGCGGGTCTCCGCCACCTACGCGTTCGACCCGCAGCGCAAGTGGCTTGGCCGCCACCGCCTCGCCGGCGCCGCGTCCACCGCCGCGCAGACCGATATCAATGAGCTTTCGTGGCTCTCGCTCGCCGGCAGCCCGTTCAACGCCCTCGCGAGCAACCCCAACAACCGCGTCGCGGTGCGGAATTATTTCACCGAGGGCAACCGCGAGTCCTACCGCGCGGGCGACTGGCGGCGGCTGCCGGCGTCGCTCAATTTCGGCGGCCGGGCCTACGCGCTCGCCTTCGCCAACGACGCCGCCGGCGCCAATAACAGCGGCATGCGCCAAGACACCGACAGCGGGCTCGGCGTGCTCGAAAGCTACTTCTGGCGCGACCGCCTCGTGACGACTTTCGGTTACCGCACCGATCGCGTGACGGTGAATCAGTTTGGCTATTACACGGATGCCGCCATCGGCGACCGCCCGGACCGCGATCCCGCGAAGGCGACGGTCACCCGCGTCAACGCCGACACCCGCACGGCGGGCGCCGTTTTCCATGTGACGGACTGGTTTTCGCTCATCGCCAACCGGTCGTCGAACGTCGGCGTGCCGCCGCTCGCGCGCACGGTGTTTCCGCTCGGCAATCTGGCGCCGCTCTCGCACGGCCGGGGGGAGGACTACGGGGTCGGGCTGGATATGTGGGGGGGGCGGCTGAGCGCGCG
Organism: uncultured Opitutia bacterium; assembly: GCA_903948415.1. Taxonomy (GTDB): domain Bacteria; phylum Verrucomicrobiota; class Verrucomicrobiia; order Opitutales; family Opitutaceae; genus GAS368. The sequence continues at coordinate 4,407 of CAJAYO010000891.1, forward strand.
CCTCGTGTATTTTGACGCGGAGGAGCAGGGGCGCATCACCTCGACCGGCATCGCGGGTGCACCGGGGCTCAACACGCGGGTGATGGACGCGTTCGCGGGCGTGCTCGCCGGTCCGGGCCGGCCGATCGCGGCGGCCGACTGGGCGGCGCTCTACAAGGCCTTCACGCCGCCGGCCAACGCGGTGGCCTCCGACTTTGTGTCGCAGGGCTACGAGGCCCGGATCACCGCCAACTTCACGCGGCAGTGGCGGCTGTTGCTCAACTACTCCTACACCGACTCGCTGCGCACGCGGCTCGGCAACGAGATGGTGGACTGGTACGGCCTCAAGCCCTCCGGCGACGGGGTGCGTCTCGTGCAGGGCGTGAAGCAGGACGCGGCGGGCGGCTACGTGATCGATCCGAGCGCGTATCGGCCCGGCGGTACCATCGCGAAATGGATCGCGCTCGGCGCCACGGCGCCCGCGGCGAATCCCTCGGCCCTGACCACGGGCACCGGCGGCACGACGGTCGCCGAGGAGATTTTCAATTTCACCGAGACGGTGAACAATACGAAGGAGGAGAACGAAAAGCGCTGGGGCGTGCGCCCGCACAAGGCGAGTGTGTTCACGGCCTACGATTTCAAGTCGGGCCGCCTCAAGGGCCTCACGGTCGGCGGCGGCGGCTACTGGCGCAGCGCGAATGTCATCGGGGCCAACGCCGCGGGCCGCGAAATCACCGGCCGGGAAATCTCCTCGGCCGAGGCGATGCTGGCCTATTCCTGCTCGTTCGCGCGCCTGCCGGGCCGCGTGCGTTTCCAGGTCAACGTCTCGAATCTCCTCGATAAGACCGAGATTATCCCCGTGCGCATTGCGTCGGGCACCGGTGCGCCCGACGGTTTTGTGCTGCCCGGCAGCGGTCGCGGCCTCGCCTACAGCCGCTACGACCTGGTGGCCCCGCGCGAGGTGAAGTTCACGACCACGTATTCGTTTTAGCGGGCGTGCTCGCCGAGGTGCTTCAGGCCAGCAGCCCCTTGACGAGCTGGCCGTGCACGTCGGTGAGCCGGAAATCGCGGCCTTGGTAGCGATAGGTGAGGCGTTCGTGATTGAGGCCGAGGAGGTGGAGCAGCGTGGCGTTGAGGTCGTGGACGTGCACGGGGTTTTCGGCGATGTGGTAGCCGAGGTCGTCGGTCGCGCCGTAGGTGATCCCGGGCTTTACGCCGCCGCCGGCCAGCCAGACGGTGAAGGCGTCCTTGTGGTGGTCGCGGCCGGGCTTGGTGGAGGTGCCGGTGCCGGAATCCGTCTGGGCCATGGGCGTGCGGCCAAATTCGCCGCCCCAAATCACGAGCGTGTCGTCGAGGAGTCCGCGTTGTTTGAGATCTTTGACGAGCGCGGCCATGCCGCGGTCCACGTCCTGGCATTTGCGCGGGAGGCGGTTGGCGAGGTCGCCATGGTGATCCCAGTCGGCGTCGTAGAGCTGCACCATGCGCACGCCGCGCTCGACGAGGCGGCGGGCGAGGAGGCAGTTGTTGGCGAAGGAGGCCTTGCCGGGCTCGGCGCCGTAGAGTGCGAGGGTGGCGGGGGATTCCTGGGCAATATCCATCAGACCGGGCACGGCGGTCTGCATGCGGAACGCGAGTTCGTATTGCTCGATGCGGGTGGCGATCTCCGGGTCGCCGGTGTCGGCGAGCTGGGCCTCGTTGAGGGCGCGCACGGTATCGAGGACCTGGCGACGGTCGCTGGCGGAGTGGCCCTTGGGATTGTCGAGGAACAGGACGGGTTCGCCGCCGCCGCGGAACTGCACGCCCTGGTGGACGCTGGGCAAAAAGCCCGACGACCACAGGCTCGTGCCCGCGCCGGCGAGCGGGCCGGATTGCAAAACGACGTAGGCGGGCAGGTCGGAATTTTCCGAGCCGAGGCCGTAGGTGACCCAGGAGCCGGCGCTCGGGCGGCCGGGGCGGCCGAAGCCGGTGTGGAGAAAAAGCTGGGCGGGGGCGTGGTTGAATTCGTCGGTGTGGACGGATTTCACGAACGCGAGCTCGTCGGCGACGGTCGCGAGGTGGGGCAGGAGCTCGGAGATTTCCGCGCCGCTGCGACCGTGGCGGGCGAACGCAAAACGGGAGGCGGCGATCGTCGGATGGCCGCGCAGAAACGCGAAGCGCTTGCCCTTGATGAATTCGTCCGGGCAGGGCTGACCGTCGAGGGGACGGAGCGCGGGTTTCGGGTCGAAGAGATCGAGCTGCGACGGCGCTCCGACCATGTGGAGGTAGATCACGCGCTTGGCCCGCGCGGGAAAATGCGGGGCGCGCGGGGCGAGTGGATTTGGGACGCCGGCGGCGAAGAGGCGCTCGTTGAGCAGCGAACCGAGGGCCACGGCGCCGAGGCCGACGCCGGAGCGTTGGAGAAAAGTGCGGCGCGTGACGGCGCGGAGATGGGATTCGAGGGGATGCATGGCGGCGATACGGGTCAGGACAGGCGACGTCGGGAGGTAGTAGCCCGCTGGCGGGCGCGGGGAAGCGGCGCAGCCCGTCGGCACGGCGTCGAAATCGCCCGCAAGCGGGCTCCTCCCTCAAGGCGTCCAATGTTCATCAGTTTTTCGTAATCATTTCATCGAGGTTGAGCAGGGCGGCCGCGACGGCCTGCCAGGCGGTGTTGGGGTCGGCGTGGGCCGCGGACTGCTGCGCGTGCAGCCGCGTGAGGGCGGCCAGCTCGACCGCCGACGGCGGGCGGGCGAGGGAAAGTTGAAACGCGTAGGCGAGGCGGGAGGAGACCGCGCTGTCCGGGCCCTCGCGGACGACGCGGGCGGCGAGGGCGCGGGCGGCTTCGACGTAGACGGGATCGTTGAGCAAGGTGAGCGCCTGCAGGGGAGTGTTGGAGCGCGAGCGCCGAACGGTGCAGGCCGTGCGGGCGGTGGCGTCGAAATTGACGAAGCTCGGATAGGGGGACCCGCGTTTCCACACGGTGTAGAGCCCGCGACGGTAGGCGTCTTCGCCGGCGCTGACGTCGTAGGTCACTTTGTCGCCGCCGACCTTGTTGTCCCACAAACCGGCGGGCTGGAAGGGGCGGACGGGCGGACCGCCGAGCTTCGGGCTGAGGAGACCGGCGACGGCGAGGGCGTTGTCGCGGATGGCCTCGGCGTCGAGGCGGAAGCGCGGGCCGCGGGCGAGGAGGCGGTTCTGATCGTCGCGGGCGAGCAGGTCGGGGGTGACGCGCGACGATTGCCGATAAGTCGCGGAGAGCGCGATGAGGCGGTGGAGGTGTTTCATGCTCCAGCCGGCTTCGACGAACTCGACGGCGAGCCAGTCGAGCAGCTCGGGGTGGGTGGGCGCCTCGCCCTTCGCGCCGAAATCCTCCGGGGTGGCGACGAGGCCGCGGCCGAAAAATTCCGCCCACCAGCGGTTGACGGTGACGCGGGCCACGAGCGGATTTTCCGGATCGACGAGCCAGCGGGCGAGGTCGAGGCGGGTGGGGCGTTGGGGTTCGGCGGGAAACGGATGCAAGCTCGCGGGTGTGCCCGGCTGGACCGGCTCGCCGGGGTCGAGGAAGTTTCCGCGGTTCATGACGGCGGTGGGGCGGGGCTGCGCGAGCTCGCGCATGACGAGTGTGCGCGGTGCGGGCGTCGGGGCGACGGCCGAGGCGAGCCGGGTTTTTTCCTGACGCAGCGCGGCGATCGCGGGGTCCGCGGCGAGACGGTAGTCGCGCAAGGCCCCGGTGTGGGCCGGCGTGCGTTGGGCCGGCGGGACGGCGAGGGCGGCGGCGACGGCGGCCGGGATCGCGGTGCCGCCGATGGGGCCGGTGAGGGCCGAGAGCCGCAGCCGGCCGATCATGCGGGCGGCGCCGAACTGTTGGGTGAGCCGAACGGTGAACGTGGTGCCGGCGGCCGAACCGACGGGCGTGTCCGTTTCAAAAATCGCCCAGTGGTCGCGGGCAAACTGCGGGCTGATGGCCCAGCCCTCGCGCGGGTCGATGGCGGGGCGGAGGAGATTTTCCACGGAGAATTTGGGCTGGGAAAACGAGGCGCTGGCCCGCACGAGTTTGACCGGGGTGGGGGCGCCGGCATCGGCAGCGGCCGTGATCTGAAAACCATTGAGCACGAAATTGGGTCGGGCGGCATCGCCGCGGCCGGGACCGGAACCGGGCAGCGAGGGATCGGTGAGCGCCTCGAGTTTGAAGCCGGTGATGCCGGTGAGCGTCGTGCGCACGGTGAGGACGTAGGTGTCGCGGTCCGGCGCGCGGTCGATCACGAGCGAGCGGTCGGGCAGCGGGCGGAATTCCACTTCGCCGCTGGATTCGAATTCGGCGATTTCGAGCGGGTGGGTCTGCCCGGCGGTTGCGAGCGAGGCGGTCAGCGACTGCTCCCAGGCGGGCAGGTTGGCGAGGGTGCGGGCGGAGGCGGTGGCGAGGCGGGCGTCGAGTTCGGCGGTGCGGGCCGCGAGTTGGGCCGCGGCGCTCTCGGCGGCGGGATGGGGCAGGGTCAGGTAGGGGCCGGTGAATTTGAGCGTGGCGAGCGACTTGGCGTTCGCGAATTCGGTCTCGCGCTCGGTGCCGTTGAAGAAGGCGAAGAAGCGGTAGTAGTCGCGCTGCGAAAACGGGTCGTATTTGTGGTTGTGACACTGCGCGCACTCGAGGGTTGTGCCGAGCCAGACGGCGCCGGTGGTGTTGACGCGGTCGAAGACCTGGTTGACGCGGCCCTCTTCCTGATCGGTGCCGGCCTCGACATTCGTGGGCGTGGCGCGGTGGAAGCCGGTGGCGATGAGCGGATCGGGATTTTTCTGCGGGTGCGCTTCGGGCAGGAGATCGCCGGCGATCTGCCAGAAGGTGAAGCGGTCGAAAGGGAGATCGGCGTTCATCGCGCGGACGACCCAGTCGCGGTAGGGCCAGAGGTCGCGGAGATCGTCGCGTTGGAAACCGTGCGAGTCGGCGTAGCGCGCAAGGTCGAGCCACGGCCGGGCCCAGCGTTCGCCATAGTGGGGTGAGGCGAGCAGACGCTCGACGACGCGTGCGTAGGCCGGCTCGCCGGCGGGCGCGTCGGCGAGGAAGGCGGCGACTTCGTTGGGCGACGGCGGCAGGCCGATGAGATCGAGGGAGACGCGGCGCAGCCAGCGCGCGGGGTCGGCGGGCGGCGCAGGCGCGAGGCGTTCTTTTTCGAGGCGGGCGAACACGAAATGGTCGAGGGCGTTGAGCGGACGGGCGGCCGGGGCGACGGACGCGAGGGCGGGGAGCGGGGGGCGGACGGGTTTCACGTAGGCCCAGTGCTTGAGATTTTCCGGCCAGACGGCGCCCTCGTCGATCCAGCGGCGCAGCAGTGCGATCTCGGCGGGGGCGAGGCGCTCGCCTTTCTGCGGCATGACATCGTCGGGGTCGTCGGTCATGACGCGCTTGAGCAGGAGGCTGCGGGCGCCGGCCCCGGCGATCAGGGCGGGCTCGCCGGATTCGCCGCCGCGGAGGGCGTGGGCGAGCGAGGTGAGGGGGAGGCCGCCTTTCGGTTTCTCGGGGCCGTGGCAGTCGTAGCAGCGGCCCGCGAGCAGCGGTTGGATGTCGCGGGCGAAATCGACGGGGGGTTCGGCCGCGCGGCCGGGAAGCGCGAGGGCCGTGATCGCTCCGACGATCAGCACACGGAGGCCGGCCGGCAGGGTGCGTTTGGAAAGAGAGGGAGAAGAGAAAAGCATCGGTGGGGTGACCGCAGGGTGGGGGAGCTTGGGTGCGCCGACGCGCAAGTCGAGAACGTCGCGGGGCGACGATTACGGGGCGGTGGGTTTTTGGCGGGATTCGAGCAAGGGGTGGGCGGGATCGAAGGCGGGATTCGGGCCCGGGACCTCGGCGGGCGTTGCGGCCAGCCACGCGTGGAGTTTGGCCTGGAGCGATTTCGCGCGCGCGGGCTCGGCGGCGGCAAGGTCGTGTTGTTCGCCGAGGTCGCGGCGGAGGTCGTAGAGTTCGAGGCGATGGCCGGGCGTGTAGCGGCCGGCGGGATCGAACCAGTCCCCGAAGAACTCGATGAGTTTCCAGTCGCCTTCGCGGATGATGGCGCACGGTGTGCCGGCCCAGCGGACTTCGTAGAGCGGGAGATACCAGTAGAGGGCGCGGGGCGGGAGCGGTTCGCCGCGCAGGAGCGGCCCGAGGTTTTGGCCGTCGAGCGGATGGGCGGCGGGCGCGGTGGCGCCGGCGGCGGCGAAGAGCGTGGGGAGCCAGTCCACGACGTGGATCGGGGTGTCGTGGACCGTGCCGGGGCGAACGACGCCGGGCCAGCGGACGAGGCACGGCACGCGGATCCCGCCCTCGTAGTGGGAGCCTTTGCCCATGCGGAGCGGGGCGTTGCTGAAGGCGCGGTCCAGCACTGTGAGCTGCGGGGGGGTGGCGGGGGCGTGCGCGGCGCCCGCGCTTTCGAGGAAGGGCGCGGGGTTGAACTGGGTGTCGATGCCGCCGTTGTCGGAGAGGAAAACGACGAGGGTGTTGTCGCGTTGGCCGAGTTCGTCGAGCTTGGCCATGAGCCGGCCGACGGAGGTGTCGAGGTGGGCGATGGCGGCGAGATAGGTGGCGTTGTGCAGACCGGCGGCCGGAGCGCCGCGGGCGAGATAGTGGGCGACGAGGTCGGGGGGCGCGGAAAGTTTTCCGTGCAGGGTGTGGTGGGCGAGGTAGAAGAACCACGGGCGGGCGCGGTTTTTTTCGATGAAGGCGACGGTTTGGTCGGTGAGGTGGTCGACCCACTTGTCGCCCTCGTTTTGCGAGCCCGGGCCGGGCGGGGCGCTGAAGTCGAAACCGTAGGAGCGGGCGGCTTCGGGTTTGAGCGCGGCGTAACCGCCGTCGGCGTTGGTGGTGAGGTGCCATTTTCCGGCGGTGCCGGTGACGTAGCCGGCGGCCTGCAGGCCCTTGCCGAGGGTGAACGTGTCGCGCGAGAGCTGGTCGCGAAACATCGGCTCGCGCAGGCGGGCGCGCGGGTAGCCATACCACGGGATGACGTGCCACATCCGGTTGCGCGCGGTGCTCTGGCCGGTGAGGAGGGCGGCGCGCGTGGGGGTGCACTGGGGCATCACATAGGCGTCGGTGAAGCGCGCGCCCTCGGCGGCGAGGCGGTCGAGGTGCGGCGTGGCGACGAGTTTGTTGCCGTAGCAGGAGAGCGAGGTGTAGCCCTGGTCGTCGGTGAGGATGA
>CAJAYO010000892.1 GCA_903948415.1 uncultured Opitutia bacterium
CGTTACGTGCGCACCCATTTCCAGCAGGACATCGACAATCCTTGCCTCTACGATCTCGTGATCAACACGGCGCGTTTTACCCCCGCCGCCACCGCGCGTCTCGTCGCCGAGGCGCTGCAGGACCGGCTCCGTCCCTGAGCCCTCACAGCCCCGTTGGGTCAGCTCACGGCTGCTTCTTCTTCTTCGCCCCGGGAGCCGGCTTCGGATCGAGATTGGCGGCAATGTCCGCGGCGCTGACGCTCGACACGACGCCGCCCGCCGGCACTTCGACTTTGGCCAACCAGACGATCGCGTTGAGCACGAGTTTACGCTGATCGTCTTTTTGCCAGCTGGCGTGAAAATGTCCGCCGGTGAATCCGAAGCCGCGGCTGCCATTGGTGTTTTCCGACACCCACATCACGTGCTGCGGCGTCTTGTTCGCGACCTGCTCGCGCACGGCCGGATTTCCCGCGTGGGCATCGTCCTTGCGGCTCATGGTGCTCGCCGGCGGCACATCCGTGAGGATCGGCGTCACGCCTTTCATGCCGGGCCGGAAGCGCATGTTGAAATACCACTCGTCGTTCGTCGTGAAAGGGTTCACGCCGCGCGTGACCGCGTGCACGGGCAATGGCTTGAAATTCCCCTCCCAATGCGGATTCACCGACCAATTGATTTCAAACGCACCGCCGATCCAATCCAGCCATTCCGCCTGCCCCTTTTCTATCGTCGGCTCGACCGCATAGTGAATCGCCCCGAAGCCCGCCCCGCGTTTCACCTGCCGGCCGATCGTCGCAAGACGCTCGCCGACGAGGGCCGGATGTTTCGCGCCGCCGTCGCTGTAAATGACAATCGCATCCGCGTCATTGAGGGCGGCATCGTCGTCCACCGCTTGGCCGTCCACCTGCTTCGTGGGCCAACCGCCGTCGTAAACCACCACCTTCACGCCCGGAAAACCCGCGAGACATTTCTGAAACAGCAGGCTACCCGCGCGGTGCTCGTGCGCCCCCGGCGGATGGCTGGGCTTCCCCGCGATCAGCACGATTTTCTTGTCGGCGGCCAACGCGCCGAGCGGCAGCACCAAGGCCGCGAGGAGGGTGAGGGTGTGGAACAGTTTCATCGCGATCGTGGATGTCAGACGGGGGGGGTGCGGTCGGTTACTTCAGCGCTTTGCGCAGGAACTTCAGGCCGTCGACGGCGATATTGTCGCGCTTCGGCTCGATCTTCCGCCAAATGGCGGCGGCCCGGGCGATCACCTTCACGTCGGTGGTGAACGACTCGATGACGACGTCGCCCTGGTAGCCGATCGCCTTGAGCGCCTTCACGATCTCCGGCCAGGCGATGTGATCGCCGCCCGGCGTGCCACGGTCGCTGCCGCAGGCGTGGAAATGGCCGAGGAGTTTGCCGGCCTTCCGAATCGAGGCGGCCTGATTCTTCTCCTCGATGTTCATATGGAACGTATCGAGATGCAGCATCACCGCCTTCGAACCGATCGCCTTCACGAGCTTCAGGCCTTGGTCGCAGGTGTTGAGGAAATCGGTCTCGAAGCGGTTGAGCGGCTCGATGCAGATCGTGACGCCCTTGGCCTCGGCGTGCTTCGCGAGGACCTTCAGGTTTTTCACCACCAGCGCCCACTCGATTTTTTGCTGGGCCGGCTCGACCGCGTCGGCCTTGCCAACCACCGAATAGACGGGGCCGATCAGCCGCGGGCAGCCCATCGCCGCCGCCTGGTCGATCAAGGCGACGCAGTAGTCCATCGCCGCCTTTTGATCCGCCTCCGAACCGCGGAAATCGCGGCCCGGGCCCATGCACGCGCAAATGCTGCCGATCGCGAGCCCGGCCTTTTCGGCCGCAGCCCGGACCTTCAGGGGATCGATATGGCTCGGGTCTTCGACGGGGATTTCGACGGTGTCGAAGCCCCATTTCTTGAATTTCGCGAAGAGCTTGGTGCTCTCGGTCGTAAACGGGGACGCGTAGAGGAAGGAATTGATGCCGATTCTCATGGAAGGATTTTCAGGGGTGAAGGGACGCGAAGCAGACCCGAATAAACCAACGCCCGCGCCCGCAGGCTCAAGCTTCAAACGCACTTCCCCCGCCCGAATCTGCACGGCGCCCTTGCCCCTTCGGCCCAATCGTTTTTGTTCTCCCCCGGGCTTGCTTCCCTGCCCCGCTACACTTGACGTGTTCATCTAAACACTATCCCTTGACCGCAATTTTTCTTCAACCCGACGCCCTCAACGCTTAACTTCCGCTCCTCCCATGTCCAAAGCCGCTCCCGTCAAAACCGCCCCCACCGCCGCCGTCGCCACCGCCGTGGTCGCCCGCGATAAGAACATCGACCTCGCGCTCTCCGCGATCACCAAACAGTTCGGCGAGGGCTCGATCATGCGGCTCGGCAGCAACCACAAGATGAAGGTCGAAACCCTCTCGACCGGCTCCCTCGCCATCGATCTCGCGCTCGGCGTCGGTGGTCTGCCCAAGGGCCGCATCATCGAAATCTACGGCCCGGAATCCTCCGGCAAGACCACCTTCTGTCTCAGCGTGATCGCCGAAGCCCAGAAAAAGGGCGGACTCGCCGCCTTCATCGACGTCGAACACGCCCTCGACCCGAAATACGCGAAGGTCGTCGGTGTGAAACTCGACGATCTCCTCGTTTCCCAGCCCGACTCCGGCGAAGACGCGCTCAACATCATGGAGACGCTCATCCGCTCCAACTCGATCGACGTCATCGTGCTCGACTCCGTCGCCGCCCTCATCACCAAGGCCGAACTCGACGGCCAGATGGGCGACATGACGATGGGCAGCCAGGCCCGCCTCATGTCCCAGGCCATGCGCCGCCTCACCGCCGTCGTCAGCAAGACCAACTGCGTGTGTATTTTCACCAACCAGATCCGCGAGAAGAGCGGCGTCATGTTCGGCAGCCCCGAGACCACCTCCGGCGGACGCGCCCTCAAGTTTTTCTCCTCCGTCCGCATCGACATCCGCCGCAAGGACCAGATCAAGACCCCCGAGGGCAAAATCATAGGCAACCGCACGAAGATCAAAATCGTGAAGAACAAAATCGCTCCGCCGTTCACCGAGGTGGAGTTCGACATCATGTACGACGAGGGCATCTCGAAGATGGGCTCGCTCATCGATCTCGGCATCGAGCACAAGATCCTCGAAAAGAAGGGCGCCTGGATCGCCTACGAAGGCAACCTTGTCGGCCAGGGCCGCGACGCCGCGAAAGCCGCCCTCAAGGAAAAACCCGAGCTCGCCGAAAAAATCGGCAAGGCGATCCTCGAAAAGGTGACCATCAAGCCGGGCGAGCCCATCGTCGGCGAAGGCGCCTGACCGGCCCCGCGCGGCGCCCACGCCGCACCCCGTCTTCACCGCATCGGCTCGACCGCCGCTGCGGTTTTCGTTTTCTAGAGGTGCCATGACGCCCATCCCCCTGCCACCCCGGCGCGCCCGCCTCCCTCTCCTGCTCGCACTCTGCGCGGGCCTTCTGGCCGTCGGCAGCGGGCGCGGCGCCGAATCGGCCCCGGTTTTGCTCTCGCAGACCGGCGGCGGCTCATCGTGGTCCACCGTCGCCGAGCTCACCGCGGCCGCCGAGCGCGGCAACGCCCGGGCCTGCGCGCAACTCGGCGAAATGCTCCTCCGCGGCAGCGAGGTGCCGCCTGACGGCCCGCGCGCCCTCGCCCTCCTCGAGCAGGCCGCCCGCGCCGGCGAAGCCTCCGCGGCCTTCCGCCTCGGCATGCTGCTCGAGTCCGGCGACAGCGTCTCGCCCGACCCCGCCCGCGCCGTCGCCTACTTCCGCGCCGCCGCGGCCGGCGGCATCGCCGAAGCCTTTCGCAACGTCGGCGTCGCCTACTCCACCGGGCGCGGCGTGAAACGCGACTACGCCGAGGCCTACAGCTGGCTGCTGCTCGCCACGAAACACGCCACCGCCGGCACCGTCGCCGACGAACTCCGCGCTTACCTCACCCAACTGCGTCGGCCCGAACTCATCGCCGCCGGCGAACGCCGGGCGCCCGCGCTCGAACGCGAACTCGCCCAAACCTCCGTGGCCAAAGCGCTGCCCGCGCCTGCCCCACTCGTCTTCACGGCCCCCTCGGCCGCCGTTGAAGATCCCGCCGGCGAACCCCCCGTCAAACTGGTCGCGCCCAGCGGCCGCCTCCTGCGCTGGCCGAGCCTCGCCGCGCTCCGGCGCGCCGCCGACCAAGGCACCCCCGACGCCCTCACCGCCCTCGGCCAGGCTCTTCTCGAAGGCAAACTCCTGCCCGAAGACTCCGCCCTCGCCACCGGGCTGCTGGAGCGCGCGGCCAAGGCCGGCAGCGCCGATGCCGCCCACCTCCTCGCCGAACTCCACACCAAGGGGACCAAGGTGAAACGCGACGACGCGCTGGCGTTTACCTATACGCTGCAGGCCGCGCGCGGCGGCGTGCGCGCCTCCCTCTTCAACCTCGGCGCGCTCTACGCCAACGGTCGCGGCACCGCCACTAACTATCCCGAAGCCCTCGCCTGGCTGATCGTCGCCCAACACTATAATCTCGACACCGGCCAAGTCACCCGCATCCGCAACTATCTCGCCCAAACCCAGCCCGCCCAGATTCCCCTCGCCGAAAAACGCGCCGCCGAACGCATCCGCGAAATCGATGCGCGCCGCGACTGACCCGCGGCCACGCCCGCCCGCGTCCCCCCGTAGCTCCGCGCGGCGCCCGCAAATCTGGATTCAGCTTTGCCCATTGCCGGGCCGCCCCCGACCGGATTTCCTGCCCGATCCTGCCGCATGACCGCCGCCCCCGCCTCCCCCCTCCCCCCGCCTCCCGCTCCGGCCGCGGCGCGCGAACCCATTTTCCACGTGCGCGACCTCGCCCGCGTGTATGGCGAGGGCACCGCGGCCGTCACCGCGCTCCGCGGGGTCGACTTGGACTTGTTCCGCGGCGAACTCATCGTGCTCCTCGGCGCGTCCGGCAGCGGCAAGTCCACGCTCCTCAACCAGCTCGGCGGACTCGATTCGCCCACCCACGGCACCCTGTTCTACCGCGGGTGGAATCTCGGCACCGCCGACGAGGCCGGTCTCACCCATTTCCGCCGCGACGCCGTCGGCTTCGTCTTCCAGGCCTACAACCTCATCCCGAGCCTCACCGCCCGCGAGAACGTCGCGCTCATCACCGAAATCTGCCGCGACCCAATGGCGCCGGAAGACGCCCTCGAGCTCGTCGGCCTCACCCCGCGCATGGACCATTTCCCCGCCCAGCTCTCCGGCGGTGAACAGCAGCGCGTCGCCATCGCCCGCGCCATCGCAAAACGCCCCGAGGTGCTCCTCTGCGACGAACCCACCGGCGCCCTCGACGTGCACACCGGCATCACCGTCCTCGAGGCGATCGAGCGCATCAACCGCGACCTCGGCACCCTCGCCGTCATCATCACGCACAACGCGATCCTCGCCGACATGGCCGACCGCGTCTTCACCCTCTCCGACGGCCGTATCATCAACGCCCGCACCAACGCCCGCCGCGGCTCCGTGCGCGACCTCGCCTGGTAGCCGCGTCCCGCGCCGCGTGCCATGAGTCTCCTCGACCGCAAACTGCTCCGCGACCTTCGCGCCCTGAAATCCCAGGCGCTCGCCGTCGCCCTCGTCATGGCCTGCGGCCTCGCCATGATGATCATGACGCGCTCGCTCATCCTGTCGCTCGATACCACCCGCGACACCTACTACCGCGAAAACCGTTTCGGCGAGGTCTTCGCCCGCCTGAAGCGCGCGCCCAACGCCGTGCGCGAACAGCTCGTCGCCATTCCCGGCGTCGCCGCCGTGCAGACCGGTATCGCCATTCAGGTGACGCTCGACGTCCCCGGTCTCCCCGAACCCGCCGTCGGCCTCATTAACTCGCTCCCGGAACGCGGCGAGCCCGTCCTCAACCGGCCTTACGTACGCGCCGGCCGCCTGCCGCTCGGGCGCACCACGCGCGGCGAGCTCGCGGTCGGCGAGGCCTTCGCGGAGTCCCACGGCCTCAAACCCGGCGACACCCTGGCGGCGATTCTCAACGGCACGAAACAAACCTTCCGCCTCTCGGGCATCGTCCTCTCGCCCGAATTCGTGTTCGAGGCCCCGCCCGGCGCGGCCCTCCCGGACAACAAAACCTACGGCGTCTTCTGGATGCCCTACAAGGAACTCGCCACCGCCTTCCAGCTCTACGGCGCCTTCAACAACGTCTCCCTCACGCTCGCCCCCGGCGCCTCGGAAGGCGAAGTCATCGCCGCGGTCAACCGCGTGCTCGCACCCTACGGCGCCCGCGGCGCGTATGGGCGTTCCCACCACCCGTCGCACCGCCGGGTGGACGATGAGATCCGCGTCCTGCAGGGCCTCTCGGTCGCGTTCCCCCTCGTGTTCCTCAGCGTCGCGGCCTTCATGACCAACTCCGTCATGAGCCGGCAGATCGCGCTGCAACGCGAACAGATCGCGATGCTCAAGGCCTGCGGCTTCAGCAACGCCCAGGTCGGCGCCCACTATTTCAAATTCTCCCTCGCCATCGTGTTCGTCGGCGTCGGCCTCGGCGCGGTGGGCGGGATTGTGCTCGGGCACCGCCTGGTCGAGATGTATCACCTGTTCTTCCGTTTTCCGCAGCTCGACTTCGTCCTCGACTCCCGCGTGCTCGTGGCGGCCGCCGGCGTGAGCGCCCTCGCCGCGTTTGCCGGCGTCGCCGGCGCGGTGCGGCGCGCCGTGCGCCTGCCCCCCGCCGAAGCGATGCGCCCCGAGGCGCCCGCCAGTTTCCGCCCCGCCCTCATCGAGCGCCTCGGCGGCGCCCGCTGGTTCACCGCTTCGTTCCGGATGGCGCTCCGCAACATCGAGCGGCGCCCGGTCCGCAGCGGCCTCACCTGCCTCGCCCTCGCCCTCGCCACCGGCATTCTGATCGTGCCCAACTCGTTTCGCGACGGCGTCACCTACGTGATCGATTTCCAGTGGGACATCGTGCAGCGGCAAACCGTCACGCTCACCCTCGTCGAGCCGGGCCCCGCCCGGGCCATCGCCGATTTCCGCCACCTGCCCGGCGTCGAACTCGCCGAACCGTTCCGCTACGTGCCCATCGAACTTCGCGCCGGCCCGGTCATGCGCCGCCTCAACCTCCAGGGCCTGCCCGCGCGCGGCACCCTCAGCCGCGTGATCGACGCGGAGCCACGCCAGCTCACCCTCCCCGCCCACGGCATCGTCATCTCGGCCAAACTCGCGGATATCCTCCACGTGCGCCCGGGCGACGAAGTCATTGCCAAAGTCCTCGAGGGCCGCGAACGGGAACTGTCCGTGCCCATCGTCGGCCTCGCGGAGGATTTCGCGGGCATGGCCGCCTACATGGAGCTCCACGCGCTCAACCGCCTGCTGCTCGAGGGCGACCGCATCAGCGGCGCCCATCTCGTCGTCAACGCCGGCCTCTGGCCCGATTTCCTCGCGGCGGTGAAGAACACCCCGCGCGCCGCCGGCTGTGTCATCAAGAACTCGATACGCGACGGTTTTCGCAAGACCACCGCCGAGAGCATCGGACTGCTCCAGAACATGTATCTGGTCTTCGCGACCATCGTGGCCTTCGGCATCATCTACAACAGCGCGCGCATCTCGCTCTCCGAGCGCGCCCGCGAACTCGCGACCCTGCGCGTGCTCGGCTTCAGCCGCGGCGAGGTCGGCGCCGTGCTCGTCGGCGAACTCGTCCTGCTCACCCTCGTCGCCCTCCCCCTCGGCCTCCTCATCGGCTCCGGCTTCGCCAAGGTCATCCTCGCGTCCGTCAACACCGAAACCGTGCGGCTGCCGCTCGTGCTGACCGCGTCGAACTATGCCTTCGCCGTGCTCGTGGTCGCGCTGGCTTCGGCGTTGTCCGCGCTGTTCGCCGCGCGCAAGCTCGCCGACATCAATCTCGTGAGCGCCCTCAAAGCCCTCGACTGATCCCGCGTCCACCTCCGTATGAACCAAGCCCCCCTGCCCTCGCCCGCCGCCAAAAAAGCCGGCCCGCCCGCCTGGCGCCGCCAGTTGCCGCTGGCCGGCCTCCTGCTGCTCGTCGCCCTGATCGTCGTCGGCTTGTGGCCGCGCCCCACCCCCGTCGAAGCCGGCAGCGTCACCCGCGGTCCCCTCGTCGTCACCGTCGATGAAGAAGGCATGACCCGGGTAAAAAACCGCTATGTGGTTTCCGCCCCCGTCGCGGGCCAGCTCCGGCGGATCGACTGGAAGGCCGGCGCCGTCGTCGAAGCCGGCCGGACGGTCTTGGCCACAGTGGAGACGGGCGGCGCCGATTTTCTCGACGCGCGCGGCCAGGCGCAGGCCGAAGCGCGGGTGCGCGCGGCCGAGGCGAACCGCGACGCCGCGCTCGCGCAACGGGAGCGCGCGTTGGCGGCCGCCAAAATGTTCGCCAACGATTTCGACCGCCTCCAACAGCTGTTCGCCCAAAAAGTTTTGTCCGCGCAGGAGTTCGACGCCGCCCAGATGCGGGCGACCACCGCCCAGCAGGACGAACGGACGGCCGAGTTCGCCGTCAAGATCGCCCAGTTCGAATTGCAGCAGGCCGAGGCCATCTTGTCGCGCGGCGCCGGGAGCGGCGCCTCCTCCGCCGAACCCCTCGTCATCACCTCGCCGGTCAGCGGCCGGATTCTGCGCGTCATGCAGGAGAGCGCGCGCGTCGTGCCCGGCGGTTTTCCGTTGCTGGAAGTGGGCGATCCCACGGATCTCGAGGTGCGCATCGAAGTCCTCTCCCGCGATGGCGTGGCCGTCCGCCCCGGCGCGCGCGTGCTGCTTGAACAATGGGGCGGCCCCGGCGCGCTCGCCGCACGAGTGCGCCACGTCGAACCGTCGGCGTTCACCAAAATTTCCGCCCTCGGCGTCGAGGAGCAGCGCGTCTACGTCGTCGCCGATTTCACGGACGGCGTCGCGCAACGGCCCACGCTGGGCGACAACTATCGCGTCGAGGCTCGGATCGTGACGTGGGAAAACGCCGCCGCGCTGCGGGCGCCCGCCGGCGCCCTCTTTCAACGCGGCGGCGTCTGGCAGGCCTTTGTCATCGAGGGCGGCCGCGCCCGCCTGCGCCTCGTCAAGGTCGGCCGGGGCAACGGCGTCGAGACCGAAGTGCTCGCGGGCATCGCCGAAGGCGCCCAAGTCGTCGTCTACCCCGGCGACAAGGTCATCGCCGACACGCGGGTCGCCCCGCTCGTGGTGGGCGCCCGCTAGTCCGCCCCGCCGGGGGCCGGCCGGCCGTCGGGCACCGCGCGCGCTCCGGTGACGCACGTTTGACTTGGAGCGGGGGCCCGCGAAGCGTGCGCCCCCGCCACATGCCACGCCCGACCGACACCATCGCCGCCCTTGCCACCCCCGTGGGGACCGCCGCCATCGCGGTTGTCCGTGCCAGCGGTCCGGATACAGATCGGCTGGCACGCGAAATCTTCGGCGCCACGCCCCCGCCCCGCGTCGCGACCCACTCCGACTACCGCGACCGGACCGGCGCCGTCGTGGACGACGTTCTGGTCACGTTTTTCGCGGGCCCGCGCTCCTACACCGGCGAAGATTCCCTCGAGGTGTCCTGTCACGGAAATCCGTTTATCGCCCAGAAGATCCTCGAGGATCTCTTCGCGCGCGGCTGTCGGGCGGCCGAGCCGGGCGAGTTTACCCAACGCGCGTTTCTCCATGGCCAGATGGACCTGAGCCAGGCCGAGGCCGTGATGGATCTGATTCACGCGCGGAGTGAAAAGGCCCTGGCGGCGGCCAACCAGCAGCTCCGGGGCTCCCTGGGACGCCAAATGAACGCGCTTATAGACCGTTTATTGCAGGTTTTGGCCCGCGTGGAGGCCTATATCGACTTCCCTGACGAGGATTTGCCCCCCGAAGACCGCGTCCTGGTCGCCCGTGAGCTCACCCAACTGACCCGGGAAACCGACCGCCTGCTCGCGACGAGCCACTACGGCCAGATGCTCCGGAATGGCATCAAAACCGTCATCGTCGGCGCCCCCAACGTCGGCAAAAGCAGCCTCCTCAACCGCCTCGTCGGCTCCGAACGCGCCCTCGTCAGCCCGGAACCCGGCACCACCCGGGACTTCATTGAGGAGCGCATCCTCGTCGGGCCCCACTGCCTGCGCGTGATCGATACCGCCGGCCTCAACCCCTCCCCTGCCCCTCTGGAAAAACTCGGCATGGTGAAAACCCTCGAACGCGCCGCCGAGGCCGACCTCTTTCTTCTCGTCTTTGCCGCCGATCAGTTGGCCCCGGTCCTCCCACCCGAATTGAAAGGCTTGGCCCAGGCATCAAATTCCATAATTATCATCAATAAGAGCGACTTAGGTAACGTAACTTCGCCCGAAAATCACTTCCCGGGATTCCCGACGCTGCCCGTCTCGGCGCTCACCGGCGCCGGACTCGACGCGCTGACGGACGCGATCACCCGCTTCGCCGATTCGTTCCAGAAAGACACCGGAAATGACCTGATCGCCATTAACGCCCGTCATGCCCATGCCCTCGGCCAGGCCCGCGAGGGTCTGGCGGCAGCGCTGGCGAAACTCACGGACGGCACGGCCGTCGAGTTGTTGGCCAGCGACCTTCGGGGGGTGTTGGCGGCCTACGGGGAGATTTCCGGCAAGGTCGACAACGAGCGGATGCTCGATGCGCTCTTCGCGACGTTTTGCATCGGAAAATAGCGCCCTTGCCCTCCGCCACCGGAGCCCGCAACGTCCGCCGCAATTTTCCCACCAATCCGATGTTTTATAGCGGTAAAATCTACGACGTGATTGTCTGCGGCGCCGGCCATGCCGGGGTCGAGGCGGCGCTGGCCGCCGCCCGCATGGGCGTCTCCACCCTCCTCCTGACCGGCAATATCGACACCATTGCCCAAATGAGTTGCAACCCGGCCATCGGCGGCCTCGCCAAGGGCCAGATGGTGCGCGAAATCGACGCGCTCGGCGGCGAGATGGCCCTCAACACTGACGTCACCGGCATTCAGTTTCGCCTGCTCAACGAGTCCAAAGGCCCGGCGGTCCAGTCTCCCCGGGCCCAGTGCGACAAGAA
The DNA here is from genome assembly GCA_903948415.1 of uncultured Opitutia bacterium. Classification (GTDB taxonomy): domain Bacteria; phylum Verrucomicrobiota; class Verrucomicrobiia; order Opitutales; family Opitutaceae; genus GAS368. Next base: position 10,991 of record CAJAYO010000892.1, read on the forward strand.
AGCCTACCAGTTCCGCCTGAAGCACACCCTTGAGCTCCAGCCGAACCTCGAGATCTTCCAAGCGACGGTTACGGGCCTGATTTTCAAACAGGGCAAGGTCGTCGGTTGCCGCACCAATCTCGACATCGACTTTCGGAGTCACACGGTGGTCGTCACGACGGGCACCTTTCTGCGCGGCCTGATGCACATCGGCCAAAACAAGAACGAAGGCGGCCGGCTAGGCGACTTCAGCGCCAAAACCCTCTCCGCCAGCTTCCTCGAGGCCGGGATCGAACTCCGGCGCCTCAAAACGGGCACTCCCCCGCGGCTGCTCGGCCGCAGCCTCGATTTCACCAAAATGGAGGAGCAAAAGGGCGACGCTCAGCCCACGCTCTTCGCGTTCCACGACACCCGGGATCCCCAGGATTTGTTCCACGTGGAACAAACCGGCGAGCGCCGCCTCGGCTGGACGCCCGGTTGTGAACAAGTTTCGTGCTGGATGACCTACACCACGGCCGAGACCGCGCAGCTCGTCCGCGCCAACCTCCACCTCTCCGCCATGTACAGCGGTGAGATAGCCGGCGTCGGACCAAGGTATTGCCCCAGTATCGAGGACAAATTTGTGCGCTTTGCCGACAAGCCCCGGCACCTGCTCTTCCTCGAGCCGGAAGGCCGGGCAACCGACGAGTTCTATGTGAATGGCCTGTCCACCAGCCTGCCGTTCGACATCCAGGTCCAAATGGTGCACAGCATCCCGGGCCTCGAACACGCTCAAATCCTCCGCCCGGCCTACGCCGTCGAATACGACTTCGCCCCACCCACCCAGCTTTTCGCCTCCCTGGAATCCAAAAAGGTCGAAAACCTCTTTTTCGCCGGGCAGATCAACGGCACGTCCGGCTACGAGGAAGCCGCGGCCCAGGGTCTGGTCGCCGGGGTAAACGCCGTTAACAAGGTGAGGGGAGGGGAACCGCTCATCCTCCAGCGCCACGAAGCCTACATCGGCGTCCTGATCGACGACCTCGTCACCAAGGGCACCAACGAACCCTACCGCATGTTCACGAGCCGCGCCGAACACCGCCTGCTCTTCAACCACGGCAGCGCGGAGAGCCGCCTCGTGCACCACGCCGCCACCCACGGACTCCTCTCGCCCTCCCGCCTCGCCCGGATCCGCCAAAAAACGGCCACGATCACGCAGTGGGTGGACTTCCTCGAAACCCAGCGCACCCGCGGCGGCACGTGGGGCGATGCCATCCGGCGCGACCGCGCCTCCGCCAGCCTTCCGGAGGGGCTCACCCAAGCCTCCGCGGCCATCCGCGACGAGGCCCTTTATCGCGTCAGTTACCAAGGCTATCTCGCCCGCGAAGAACGCCATATCGAGAAACTTTCCCAGATCGATCGGATCCGCGTTCCCGCCAATTTTGACTACCTCAGCCTCCGCGGTTTGCGCCGCGAAAGCGCCCTCAAACTCACGGAAATCAAGCCGCTCACGCTCGGTCAGGCCAGTCGCATTAGTGGCGTAAACCCTTCTGATATAGGGGTTTTAATGATTTTCATCCAAGCGGGTAGGGCAGGGGAGTAAGCCCCGCGTCCACCCACCTCTCGCCCCCCTTCTCCCGTGGAAAATCCCGTTCGCACCGCCCAGTTTCTCGCCTTGATGGAGGCCCGCCGCCGCGACCTCCGCGCCTGCCAGGAAAAAATCCTCCCGCCCCGGGCCCGCTTCACCTGGGAAATCGGCTGTGGCCACGGACACTTCCTGACCGCCTACGCCCAGGCCCACCCCGATGAACTGTGCATCGGCATCGATATCGTCAGCGAACGCATCGGCCGCGCCCTCCGCAAACGGGACCGCGCCCGCCTCCCCAACCTTCATTTCATCCACGCCGAGGCCCGGCTCTTCCTCGAGATGCTCCCGGCCGATGCGACCTTTTCCCGCCTTTTCATCCTCTTTCCCGACCCTTGGCCCAAATTGCGCCACCATAAGCACCGCATCATGCAACCGGATTTCCTCGCCGCGGTGGCGGCGAGGGCAGGGGAGGGCGCCCGCCTCTACTTCCGCACCGACTTCACGCCCTACTACGACGATACCAAGCTCGTCGTTTCCTCCCATCCCCACTGGGCCCTCGTCAACGCCGCCGGCGAGTCCGCCGGCGAACCATGGGCCTTCGAACACGAAACCGTCTTCCAAAGCCGCGCCCCCAGCTATCACTCCCTCATCGCCCGCCCCTCGGTTCCAACGCCTCCCGCCCCCCGGCCGGCGATCCCCGCCCCCCTCCCATAAGTAAGCCGCCCGCCAAACCCGGCGCACCTAATTTGTCACCCCCGTCGGAAATCGGCCCATCTCAGAGGTTGACGGAAGGCCCGGCGCTCCTCTTTGCTCTTCCCTTTCTTCCCGGTCACCACTGTTCCACGCCGCATGTCCCGAGGCACCAAACTCGCCACTCTCCTCGCTCCACTCGCTCTCACGCCCACCGCCTTCGCGGAGGACGTGGCACCCCGTGCGGCTAAGCTCATCGACTTCGGCGGAGGCTGGGCGATCACCAATAGCATGTTCACGGGCTGGATGATTTCCGGCCTGCTCGTCGCGCTCGTGCTCTATCTGGTGGGCACCCCGCGCATCCTTCCCACCAAGGGGCAGGCCGTCGTCGAATCCCTGATCGAAGCTCTCCGTGACCTCCTCGAACCGATTGTCGGCAAAAAGGCCTTCCCCATCGCGTTCCCTATTCTCGTCACGTTTTTCATCTTCATTCTTTTCCACAACTGGATGGGCCTCCTTCCCGGCGTTGGCACCATGGGCTGGGGCACCACCGACGCCGCGGGGCATTTTCACCTCACCCGCCCGCTGATCCGGCCCCACAACTCGGACTTCAACGGCACCATCGCCCTCGCGCTCATTTCCTTCGGCGCCTGGCTCATCATCATCTTCAAGATCGCCGGCCCGAAACTTATCCTCTGGGACCTCTTCGGCAACAAGGCCGAGAAGAAGGAAACCCCCGGCTGGTTGTATCCAGTTCTTGCCCTCGTGTTTCTCGCCGTCGGCCTCATCGAGGTTTTCTCCATCGCCATCCGCCCCTTCACGCTTTCCGTCCGTCTCTTCGGCAACGTCTTCGGCGGCGAAAACCTCCTCCACGGCACCGGCTTCTTCTTCGGCTTCTATTTCATGGAGCTCCTCGTCGGCCTGATTCAGGCCCTCGTGTTCACGCTGCTTACTTCCGTTTACATCGGCCTGCTTTGTAACCACGGCGACGACCATGCCGAAGACGCCGCCCACGGCGACGCTCACGAAGCCCCTCACTAACCGATCACCCTCTCCCGTCGGGAGCGTGCCTCGCGTGCGCACGACGGAAAACCAACAACCAACCCACATCCACATGCTCCACCTCATCGCTGAAATCCAAGGCAACATCACCAGCGCGTTCGGTCTCCTCGGCGCCGCCATCGGCGTCGCTCTCATCGGCCAGAAAGCCGCCGAAGCCGTCGGCCGCAATCCCGCCGCCTCCGGCAAGATCCTCGTCCAAGCCATCATCGGTATGGCGCTCGCCGAAGGTCTCGGTATCCTCGCGCTGTTCCTCGCCAAGTAATCGCCCGTTTTCCGCACCGGCGGCGCGGTTCTTCCGCGCCGCCATTCCCTTTCCCGCCTCCCCGTCATGACGTTGCCTCTCTTCCTCGCCGCCGCCGTCGAAGCTCACGCCCACACCGCCGAGCCCGGTCTCGTGGACAAATTCGGCCTCGATTGGAAATACGTCGCCATCCAGACGTTCAGCTTCCTGATCGTCCTCGCCGTCCTCTACAAATTCGGCATCAAGCCCACCATCGCCGCCATGGAAGAGCGCGCGGTGAAAATCGGCGCCGGCCTCAAATACGCCGAAGAGATGCAGGCCAAACTCGCCGCCGCCCAACAGGAGAGCGCCGCCCTCGTCAAGAAGTCCCAAACCGAGGCCACCCGCATCATCGACGACGCTCGCAAGTCCGCCAAAGATTTCGCCGACAAACAACAAGCCGAAGCGATCGCCCGGGCCGCCGATACCGCCACCAAGGCCCAGCAGGCCATCGAGCTCGAGCATAAGAAAATGCTCGCCGACGCCCGCGCCGAGATCGCCCGCCTCGTCGTCATCACCACCGAGCGCGTCCTCGCCAAGAAACTCACCGACGCCGACCGCACCTCCTACAACGAAGCCGCCTCCCGCGAGCTCACCAGCGTCTGATTTTTGGGCTCTCCGCTCTAGACTCTCCGCTCTCCGCTACCCGTCATGGCTTCCGGTAAAAAACAAATCCAGCTCCTCGCCCGCCAGTTTTTCAAACTGAGCGTCGTCGAGGGGGCGCTGTCCGCCGACCGCGTCGCGGGCGTCCTCGAATACATCGAGAAACACCGCCCCGCGAACACCCTCGCGGTCCTCAAAGCCTACCAGCGCCTCGTCGCCGCCGAATTCGCCCGCAGCCGCGCCATCGTCGAACACGCCGGCTCCGTCAGCGAGACCACCCTCGCCACCATCGCCGCGGCGATGACCAAAAAATACGCCCGTCCCGTCACCGCTACCGCCCAGCCCAACGCCGCGCTCCTCGCCGGTCTGCGCGTGCGCGTCGGCGACGACACCTACGAATCCTCCGTGGCCGGCCAACTCGCGACTCTCGCGGCGGCCGTCTAAATTTTTCTCCACCGCCTCGCGCTCCGCGCCTTTCCCCCCACCACTTTCCCGATGAGCACCGTCCTCGACCAAATCGAACAACAGATCGCCAAGCTCTCCAGCAAGGCCGTCAAGAAGAACACCGGCACCATTCGCACCGTCGCCGACGGCGTCGCCAAAATCGACGGCCTCTCCGAGGTGATGTATAACGAAATGGTCCAGTTCCCCGGCGGCGCCATCGGCATCGCGCTCAATCTCGAGGAAGACGAAGTCGGCTGCGTCGTCCTGGGCGACGTCTCCTCCCTCAAAGAGGGCGACCAGGTCCAGACCACCGGCAAGCTCCTCTCCGTCCCCGTCGGCAAAGCCCTCCTCGGCCGCGCGGTCGACGCCCTCGGCAATCCCGTCGACGGCAAAGGCCCCATCGCCTCCACCGAATTCTATCCCGTCGAGAAAATCGCGCCCGGCATCATGGCGCGCAAATCCGTCAACCAGCCGCTCTTCACCGGCATCATGGCGATCGACTCCATGATCCCGATCGGCCGCGGCCAGCGCGAACTCATCATCGGCGACCGCGGCACCGGCAAAACCACGATCTGCATCGATACGATCATCAATCAGGCGAAGATCAACAAGGTCGGTCTCGCCAGCAAAGATCCGAAGTTCCGCCCCGTTTATTCCATCTACGTCGCGGTCGGCCAGAAAAATTCCAACATCGTCCGCACCATGTCCGCCCTCGAGGCGGCCGGGGCCCTCGAATACTCCATCATCGTCTGCGCCCCCGCGGCCGACAACCCCGCCAACCAATACCTCGCCCCGTTCTCCGGCGCGGCCATCGGCGAATGGTTCATGGAAAACGGCATGGATGCCCTCATCGTTTACGACGATCTCTCCAAGCACGCCGTCGCCTACCGCCAAATCTCGCTCATCCTGAAACGTCCCTCCGGCCGCGAAGCCTATCCCGGCGACGTCTTCTATCTCCACTCCCGCCTCCTCGAACGCGCCGCGCGCCTCGACGGCAAGGGCTCGCTCACCGCGCTCCCCATCATCGAGACCCAGGCCGGCGACGTCTCCGCCTACATCCCGACCAACGTCATCTCCATCACCGACGGCCAGATCTTCCTCGAAACCGATCTCTTCAACCAAGGTATCCGTCCCGCTGTTTCGGTCGGTCTCTCCGTCTCCCGCGTCGGTTCCTCCGCCCAGATCAAGGCCACCAAGCAGGTCGGCGGCAAACTCAAGGGCGAACTCGCGCAGTTCCGCGAACTCGCCGCTTTCGCCCAGTTCGGCTCCGACCTCGACGCCAAGACCAAGGCCCAGCTCGAACGCGGCGCCCGCATCGTCGAACTTTTCAAGCAGCCCGCCCTCAGCCCCGCGCCGATCGAACTCCAAGTCGCCGTCCTCTTCGCCATGCAGAAGAATTACTTCGACGCCATCGAAACCCGCAAAACCGTCGCCGCCGCCGCCTCGCTCAAGGAATTCTTCACCACCCGCAAGGACGCCCTCCTCACGGAAATCCGCAACAAGGCCGCGCTCGACAAGGACCTCGAAGCCAAACTCCAGGCCGCCTGCGACGAGTGGAAGCCGACCTTCGCCGCCTGATCTCGATCCGAGGGATGAGGGCTGAGCAATGACGTCCCGGACGCCGCTTCCGCCGTTCCGCCCATCCCAGATCATCAGTCCTAAATCATAAATAATCCTCCATGGCCTCCACCCGCGACATCCGCCGACGCATCAAGTCGGTCAAGAACACCCGCCAAATCACCAAGGCGATGGAGCTGGTGGCTGCCTCGAAGATGAAGAAGGCCCAGGCCGCCGCCCTCGCCGGTCGCCCCTACGCCGAACTCATGGCCAAAATGCTCGCGGCCATCGCCGACCGCGTCGAAGAAGCCCAGCATCCCTTCCTCGCCAAACGCGAAATCCGCACCCGGGGCATTATCCTGATCACCTCGGATAAAGGCCTCTGCGGCCCGCTGAACTCCAACGTCCTGAAGGTCGTCACCGACATCAAGACCCCGGCGAAATACGCCGTCATCGGCCGCAAGGGCACCCAGTTCATCGCCCGCACCCACCGCGACCTCCTCGCGGATTTCCCGGCCAACGACCGCACCAGCTTCGCCGACATCAAGGTCGTCGCGGAATTCATGGTGAAACAGTTTCTCGACGGCGTCGTCGACACCGTCGAAGTCATCTGGCCGCGCTTCCGCAACACCCTCGTCCAGGCCCCCACCGTGATGACCCTGCTGCCGCTCACCAGCGTGCACGAGGTCATCGCCGATCTGCGCTCCGACGCCGGCCTGGCCGCCCCGTCCGCCACCGCGAAAGCCCCGGACAACCAGATGCTCTTCGAGCCCGACGCCGCCTCCGTCCTCGATGCGCTCCTGCCGCTCTACATCAACCGCGAAATCTTCCAGCACGCCATCGACGCCAAGGCGTCCGAGCACAGCGCCCGCATGGTCGCCATGAAGACCGCCAAGGACAACGCCACCAAACTCCTCGGCGAACTCACCCTCGAATACAACAAAGCCCGTCAGGCCGGCATCACCCAGGAAATCCTCGAAATCGCCGCCGCCCAGTTCGCTGCCTAATCTTCCCTCGCCCTTCTCGCGCCCACCTTTCCCTCGACCCTTTCTCAAATGAGCAACACCGGTAAAATCGTCCAAGTCATCGGCCCCGTCGTCGACGTCCAGTTCGCGGAAAACGCCATCCCGCCCATCTATCAGGCCCTCACGATCGACTTCACGGTCAACGGCAAAAAGGAAACGCTGACGCTCGAGATCCAGCAACACCTCGGCGGCGGCGTCGCCCGCACCATCGCGATGTCCTCTTCCGAAGGCCTCGTCCGCGGTATGCGCGTCCTCGATACCGGCGCCCCCATCTCCGTCCCCGTCGGCAACGGCGTCCTCGGCCGCATCTTCGACGTCACCGGCAACCCGGTCGACGGCAAGGGCCCGGTCAAGTTCGACAAGAAATACCCGATCCACCGCCCGGCCCCCACGCTCACCGAGCAAAACACCAAGGCCGAAATCCTCGAGACCGGCATCAAGGTCATCGACCTCATCTGCCCCTTCATCAAGGGCGGCAAAGCCGGTGCCTTCGGCGGCGCCGGCGTCGGCAAGACCGTCGTCATTCTCGAACTCATCAACAACATCGCCAAAGCCCACGGCGGTATGTCCGTGTTCGCGGGCGTAGGCGAACGTTCCCGCGAGGGCAACGATCTCTACCACGAAATGTCCGAGGCCGGCGTCATCGACCAAAAGGACCTCAGCAAGTCCAAGGTCGCCCTCGTGTTCGGCCAGATGAACGAGCCCCCGGGGGCCCGTATGCGCGTCGCCCTCTCGGCCCTCGCGATGACCGAATATTTCCGCGACGAGAAGAACCAGGACGTGCTCCTCTTCATCGACAATATTTTCCGCTTCTCCCAGGCCGGTTCCGAGGTATCCGCCCTCCTTGGTCGCTCGCCCTCGGCCGTCGGTTACCAGCCGACGCTCTCCAACGAGATGGGCCTCCTCCAGGAGCGCATCACCTCGACGAAAAAGGGCTCCATCACCTCCGTGCAGGCCGTCTACGTGCCCGCGGACGATCTCACCGATCCGGCCCCCGCCAACACCTTCGCCCACTTGGACTCCACCATCGTATTGGAACGTTCCATCGCCGAGCTCGGCATCTATCCCGCCGTCGACCCGCTCGCCTCCGTCTCCAAGGCCCTCCAGGCCGACATCGTCGGCGAGGAACACTACAAGGTCGCCCGCGAAGTCCAGCGCGTCCTCCAGCGCTACAAGGATCTCCAGGACATCATCGCCATTCTCGGTCTCGACGAACTTTCCCCCGAGGACAAACAGACCGTCTACCGCGCCCGCAAAATCCAGCGCCTCCTCTCGCAGCCGTTCGCGGTCGCCGAAGTCTTCACCGGCACACCCGGCAAATACGTGCCCGTCAAGGAAACCGTCCGCGGTTTCAAGATGATCCTCGACGGCGAAGTCGACCACATCGCCGAGGGCGACTTCTACATGAAGGGTGGCATCGACGAAGTCCTCGCCGCCGCCGCGAAGAAATAATCCGTCATGGCCCTCACGCTCGAAATCGTCACACCCGAGGCCCGGGTCTATTCCGACACCATCGACACGGTCGTCATCCCCACGACCTCCGGTGAAATCGGGATTCTCCCCGGCCACATCCCGTTGCTCACCCAAATCGAGCACGGCGAATTGCGCGTGACGAAAAACGGCCTGACCACGCTGCTCGCCGTCAGCGGCGGTTTCGCCGAAATCGAAGGCGATCACATCCACGTCCTCGCCGAAAACGCCATCACCGAGGAAAAAATCGACGAAAACGCCGTCGAGGCCGCACTCAAACGCGCCGAGGACGAACTCCGGGCCGCCAAGGACATCGACCCGCAGCAATACGAGCACCTCCAAAACCTCGTCCGCTACAGCGGCGCCCAACTCGCCGTCAAACGCCGCCGCCGCTAGGACCGGCTCCGTTTTTCCCACCCTCTCCAGGCGCGGTTCACCCGCGCCTTTTTTGTGCCCCTTCACCGCCGCGCATTCCCCAGCGCCCGGCCGCGTCCGCCCCCACTCCTCGCTGTCGCCCGCCCCCGGCCCCATCGGCCGCACCCCAAGCCCCGCGGAAGATCCGCCCGCCTTCAC
>CAJAYO010000893.1 GCA_903948415.1 uncultured Opitutia bacterium
AAAAGAGAAGTCCTCCGAGCGGCTCACCCGTGCGGAAGCGCTGGCCCCACCGATCGCCGGACCGTGGAAAGTGACTAAACTGACCCGTCTCGCCGCCGCGGGGCGCGACGGTGCCGATGCCGCGCGCGCGACTGCACGCCTGACCGACGCCGCCGTCTTCCTGAAAACGCTGCCGCCGCTGGACCGCGCCGAGGCGTCACTCGCTCTGGCTCAAGGCTGGGCGCTCGCCGGTGAATCGCTCGATGGAAAAGCCCGGGCCCGTGCCGCCTTGGACGCCGTGCTCGCGGAGGCCGAACGGGCCGACCCTCCGGAAACGTGGCGAAAACCGCGCGTCCGGGCACTGCCGGCCTCCGCCGCACTCTCCGGCAAGTAAGGCGGACGTCAGTCCGCCTCCGCTGTCCACCCGCACGCTCACATCGATCCCCCCGGGCGCAAAAAAGGGCGGGTCCGAGACCCGCCCTGCTTTAACTCTATCCGCGGCGCCACGCGCTTTCGTCGTCAGTCCACTTCGTAGACCTCGATGATCACGCTGCCCGCTGCACCCTTGCCCTTGATTTCCACCGTGTAGTTGCCGGCCGCGAGCGTCTTGACGAGGACGGCGTCTTTGCTGCCCGCGGGCAGCGCAAACGCGCCAACTTTCGCCGCCAGGCTCTTGACCTGCTCCCCGCTCCAGTCGTCGTTGGTCGCAATGACGGTCTGCCCGGAGTACAGGTCCATGGTCGGATCCGCCAGCACGCTGCCTACGCCGAGGGGCGTGAGACCGGGCCCGACCGCGCGGATCAAGACCGTTTGCGTCTGGGTGCCGCCGATCACGAAGCCGGCCGAGATCACGCCGTTCGCGTTGAGCGTGGCGAGCGTCGAAATGTTGAGCAGCTTGCTCGTCGAACCCAACACCACGGGCTCGTCCGCCACGGTCGCGTCGGCGTCAGTCAGGTAGCCCAGCTGGGAGATCGCGCTCCAGCCCTTGGCCCAGTTCGCCGTCTTAAACGCGCCGATGTAGTCCGTCTGCGCAAAAAAGCCGTCCGTCGGGGCCGTCTTCGCACCGCTCAACGCGGGGCTACCGCTCGCCGGACGGGGATCGAGCCCCTTGTTGCGCGTGCGGCTGATGCCGGTGAGGCGCGGGTCGGTGTTGATCCGGTTGTTCGCCTTCACGTGGTCCGCCGTGTAATTGCTCGCCGGAGCCGCCCCGCCCGTGGTCGCATTCGGGCTGATGAACAGCTGGGCGTCCGTCGTGCCGGCGCCAAACGTGCCGAAAATATTGTTCGTGATCGCGAGATCACCGGCCGCGAGACGCCTCGCGCTGTCCTGCGACTGCGCGGTTTCGGTTTCGATGCGCACCGCGTAGGTCCGGTAGTCGTGGACAATCGAATTGTAGAGTTTGCCACCCGTGTTGTCGCGGAAGATGAGGCCGTTGCTGCCGGTGTTCGTGGACGTCGCACCGGAACCGATGAGCGTCAGGTTGTAGAGTTCGGGCATGGCGTAGGGCTGGCCGTCTTCCGGCGTCGTCCCGCCGTCCATTTCCATGGCCTGATTGCCCTTGTCGCTCGCCCCGATGGCGAACCAGAACTGGCCCTTGCCGCGGAAACCTTCGTCCCAGTCGAAATTGTCGTCGTCGTTGAACGAGCTGATCATGAACTTGGTGTTCACCGTGCCGCCGAAGAACTCCACGCCGTCGTCGTTCGCCGCGTAGCAATCGATGTACTCGATCGTCGTGCCACGACCCACGCCACCGAGCGTGAGCGCGTTCAGCTCCACATTCGCCGCCACGATCGCGCTGCTGTGCTTGATCTGCGCATAGCGCAGCACGCCCGAATTGTCGTCGTCGTCCGTGCCACCGTAGATGCCGCGCGCATCCGTCGTGGCGATGCCCTCGACGTTGCCTTGGCCGCTCACGGTGTTGATCCGCGCCCGCCCGAGGATCACCACGCCGCCCCAGAGGCCGCGGTCGGACTCCGTGAGATTCGGCGAACTGGTGCTCAGGTTGTCGGACTCCGCGGTGAAGATAATCGGCGCCGTGGCGGTGCCGTTGGCACTGAGGCGGGCGCCGCGCGTGATCACGAGCGCCGTAGCGTCGGCCGGATTCGCCTTCGCCCGGCCCTTGATGACAGTGCCGGACTCGATGGTGAGCAGCACCCCGGTTTCCACGAAGACCTTCGTGTCGAGAATGTAGACGTTATTGCGGGTCCAGGTCGTGTTCGACGTGATCGCCGTCGTCAGGACGACGTCTGCGGCAGACAGGCCGGCCGGCGCGACGATCAGCGCGACCAGCGATTTGAGGAGGAGTGAGCGTTTCATGCGTTTTCTATGGGTGGTTGGGTTGGACGGAAAATTAAGCCGGCTCAGAAGCCGTAGCCGAAGCTCAGGGAGTAACTGCGGCCCCGTGGCCGCTCGTAGCGGACGTAATCCACGCCGCGAAACGTCTGCGTCGCCCGGTCCTCGGAGTTGAGGAGGTTCTTCGCGGAGAATCCTACCTTCCAGCGTTCGGCAAATTTCTGCGACACGATGAAGTCGAGCTCCGCGGACGGCTGCTCAAAAATATCCGGCGTGCCCGGCGGACTCACGAGGGCGAGACGCTCGCCAAAGAGATTGTAGTAGATGCTCGCCGACGTCCGCGTGCGGGGATTCGAGTAGCTCAGATCGCCGTTGACGAGGTGGTTGGACTGCCCGGCGAGCGCACGCGTCGCCGGTGCGTCCGCCTTGTAGAGCCGCGCCACGCGGAGTTCCGAAGGCGAAATCTCCACCGACGATTCGACGACCGTGAGGTTGAGCCCGAAGGTAAAGTTTTTCAGCGGCGACCACAGTCCCTCGAGTTTCTGCCGGAACTCGAACTCCGCACCGTAGACCCGGCCCTTCTCGGGATTCTGGTATTGGATTTCACCCTGGTTGATGATGAGCCCGGTCGGCGCGTAGATCGCCTTCTCGATTGGGTTCTTCAAATTTTTCCAGAAGGCACTGACCGCGACGATGCGGCCCGGTCCCGTGAACCACTCCCAGCGCAGATCGAAGTTATCGATCAGCGTGCGCTTGAGGTCCGGATTGCCGATGTAAACGAAGTCACCCACAAACTCGAACGTCTCGTAGGGCGCCATTTCGCGGAAATTCGGCCGGGCCAACGTGCGTCCGAAGGCCGCACGCACATTCATTTTCGGGTGCAGTTCGTAAACCAGATTCAGCGAGGGCAAGGTGTCGCGCAGATCAAGCAGACCTTGGCGCCGCGTCGGGTCCTGACTCGTCACGACCATGTCCGTCGTCTCGATCCGCGCCCCCCCGATGGCGCGCAGCTTCTGCGTGATCGGCACATCCGCCATGAGGTAGAAACCGTCCACGCCCATCGTGGCATCATAGTTGTTGCGCGGAGCAGAGGTGTCCTGGACGAACAGGGTGTCCGTCAGGAACCGCCCCGTCGCCGCATTCACGTTGCCGACATTCGCCGGCAGGAAAAAAGTGTCGGCGTTGCCATCGAACCGGCGCCCGAGCGAGCGGTAGATGTATTGGCGTTCGCGGAAGCCGCGCTCGATCCGCGCCAGCGCGCCGCCGGCCTTGAGTTTCAACTCCCGCCCGTCCCACGCGTTGAATGGCAGCGTGAGATCGAGCCCGTAATCTTTGCGCGTCTCCTCCAGCTTCCGGAAATAGCGCGCCGGATTGACCAGGCCGGAGGTCTCCCATTCGTAGAACGTCTGACCGCCGATCACCCGCGACGAATTGTTGAAAAAACGGGTGTCGGGCTCGTCCTGGGTGTTGCGTCCATTCGAACCGGTCCATTCGACAAGGAGGCCGCGCCACGACGAAAACAGGTGGCGCCCGGTCAACTGCACCGACCGCAGCTCGCGCTCGGTGAACTTCAGCGTCCGGGTCGTGTAGGTCTGATCGTTGTCGAGGCCGCCGCCCGCGATGTAGAGGCCGCTCTGCTGCCGGGCGACATCCTCGCCGGTCGAGTTAAAGAGGCCGTTGAGGGAAACCTCGTGCTCGGGACTGAACCGCCACGAAACCTTCGCCGTTCCCCCCGCCGTCGTCTCCTCGCTGCCGCGCTCGTCGTCGAGACTCACCGTGGTCGAGAGCGCGTTGCTGTTCGTGCCCTGCAATTCGTTGCGCCCGATGCGTCCGCCGCGGTAACTCGAAAAACTGTGGTCGCTCGAAAGCGAGGCGATCACGCCAAACGTCTGCGTGCCGACTTCGAAGCGGTCGCCGTAAGTGGCGGAAAGTTTGCGGTTCCACTTCGCCTTGCTCCGCGTCGGCGCCATCACGGGGGAGAATAGCCGCGAGAGCTGCCCGATCTCCGCGTCCGCCGCCGCTCCGCGGGCCGGAATGGTCTTGCTCCCGAGCCCCGTCGGAATCTGGCGGGTCCCGTCGTCGCGCCCCAGCCAGTCTTCGGTGGCCGGATACCCGAGAATCGCCTCCCCCGTCGTCTGCGTGTTGTAACTTGTACCCAGCGAAAACGCGAAGGTCCGCGTGTCCGGCAGCGCCTTCGTGCGGATGTCCACATTGCCGCCGGAGAAATTCCCCGGCCGGTCCGGCGTAAACGTCTTCGAGGTCACGATCGCGTCGATCAATTCCGCCGGAAACAAGTCCATCTGGACCGCGCGGCGGTCAGGATCGGCACTGGGCACCTCGGCGCCGTTCAGCGAGGTCGAACTGTAGCGATCACCCAGACCGCGGATGTAAACGTATTTTCCGTCGACGACGGAGGCCCCGGTCACGGCCTTCATGGCTTGGGCCGCATCGTTGAAGCCAAGCCGGCTCATCTGTTCACTCCCGATCGAGTCACTCACTGCCACCGCCTTCTGCCGCTCGACGAGCAACCCACGGCCCGAATTCCGCAGCACCTCCGCACTGACCGAGAAATTGTCGAGGCGCACGACTCCGCCTTCGATCGGGTTGAGGACGAAATCGACTTTCCCCCCGTCCCCCTCGGCCGCGGAAAGTCCCGTCACCGTCAGCGGTTGAAAGCCGGCCTTCGAAAGCAAAACATCCTGCTTGCCGGCCGGCAGTCGGTCCAACCGGAAGTGCCCGTTGAGGTCGGTGAACGTCGCCGGTCCACCACCGGGGACACTCACCGCGACGCCCGAAATCACGACCCCGTTGCCAGCGCTGAGCACCCGGCCGGAAATAAACGCCGTGGACGGCTGCGCCCATGCCACAAAGGATGCGGACCAGGAGACGAGGAGGACTAGCGCCAGAAACGGCACACGTATAATCATGATTTGAACTACCGCGCGGCTCAACTTCGCTGGGCAACCCGAAAGTCCTGCCGTCACTCAACCTTCACCCTGCCGTCACCGGTTCGCCACAAACGTCACAATCAGGATGGGGCCAGTCCACGACCGGCCGGGTCCGACTTCCGCCCGTTGGCCGCTTCCGCGCCTCAAGCTGAGGAAACGTAACCGGACTGTTTCCTGTCCGCCGCGTGTCCGTGACCCAAGGCGGCTATCACTGGGTTGGTATGCACCTCACCAATCGCTTCGTTCCTCGATTTTTCCCTGCCGTCGCTGCCGCGACTCTTTTCCTCCCGCAAGTGTCTGCCCAACCGGCCCCCGTCACGGCGGCGGTCAACGGCCACTATTTCATTAATAACGGTCTCGTCGGCGTGGGCCGCATCCCGGCCGCATCCCGCGACAAATTTGGCGAGACGCTCGGTTCTTTCTCGGCCTTGACGCACGACGCCACCTCCTGGCGGCGGGCGGCGGACGGTTCTTACAGCGGGACGTTCTTCATGCAGCCCGACCGTGGCTATAACAATCCCGGCACCACCAATTGGCGGGCGCGCTTTTTTACGCTGGCCCTCAGCTTCACGCCATCGTCCGTTGGGTCTTCGTCCCAGAACCAGGTCCGCATCACCGTCGCCGATACCACTCTGCTGACCGAAGCCAACGGCACCCCGTTCACGGCACTGGACGCCGCCGCCGGCGCCGCGGGGCTGCGTGCCGCAACGGGTTCTCTGCCGGTGATGCCGCAAGCGTTTAACGGACGCCTCTCCCTCGACGCCGAAGGGATCGTGCGCCTGGCCGACGGCTCGTTGTTCATCAGCGACGAATACGGTCCCTACATCTACAAGTTTACCTCCGCCGGCGTGCTGCAATCCGCGATCCGCCCGCCCGCCGCGTTCGTTCCCCGACGCAACAGCGCCGATTCATTTGCCTCCAACAATCCTGCGCCCGGCCAGCCGGCGCCCGCTCCCGTCGACCCGACCGTCGGCCGTCAAAACAACCAAGGCTTCGAGGGCTTGACGCTTTCCCCCGACGGCAAAACGCTTTTTACGCTGCTCCAATCGGCCGCGCGGCAGGACGGCGGAACCGGCGGCGCAAGCCTGATTCGTTTCAACACCCGCCTGCTCGCGTATGATATCACCGGCGCGACGCCGATGCTGAAGGGCGAGTATGTCTTGCAGTTGCCCACCACGCGCACCGCGGCCGGGGCCACCCTCGTCTGCGCCCAGAGCGAAATTCTGGCGATCAACAGCACCCAATTTCTCGTTTTGGCCCGTGATGCCGGCTTCGGCCGCACCTACCCGATCCCGACGTCGAACTATCGGAAAATTCTCATCTACGACATCAGCAACGCCACGAACATCGCTGGCACGAAGTTCGACGATGCCGCCAACCCGGTCGCGCCTGCCGGCGTGCTCGATGCCTCGATCAAACCCGCCGCACGCGCCGAGTTTATTGATATCAACGATGGCGCCCAACTCGCCAAGTTCGGACTCCGCAACGGTCCGACCGACGACGCTAACAACCTCTCCGAAAAATGGGAGGCCCTGACCCTGCTGCCCGCGCTCGATCCGGCTGCGCCAAACGACTATTTTTTGTTTGTCGGCAACGATAACGATTTCATCACCCAAAGCGGTCTGCAGGACGGGGTCGCTTACGCCCACCCCTCGGGCCGGGAGAACGACTCCATGCTCCTCGTTTACCGGCTGACGCTTCCCGGCCGGATGCCCAACGTCTCCAGCCGCGCCCAGACGGGCACCGGGGCCAACGCCCACATCGGCGGGTTTGTCGTTACCGGACCGAAGCCCAAGCAAGTCCTTATCCGCGGCGTCGGCCCGGCTTTGAGCAATTTTGGGGTTGCCGGCACGCTCGCCGATCCCGCGTTGGTTGTTTTCAGCGCCGCCGGTCAGGAACTGCTGGCCAATGACGACTGGGGCACCGCCGCGAACGTTGCGGAACTGCGGGCCGCGACCAGCGCAGCCGGCGCTTTCGCTCTCGCGGACGGCAGCAAAGACGCGGCGGTGCTCGCCATGCTCGATCCCGGCAGTTACTCGGTGCAGGTGAGCGGCGCAGGGGGCTTGACGGGCATCAGCTTGGTTGAGGTTTATGAAGTGCCGTGAGTCGCTCCGAGGAGGCCCGGCTGCTCTACACGCTCCTCCATGCGGCTGAGGAGGAGCAGCGTATCCTTGACGCAAGCACGCTGGAGAAGTGGCTTGCGCTGAAGCTCCGCTATGACCGCGCGAGGGCCGCACGGAGCCACACGGCGCTCCTGGCCCTCTTTGCGGACCTGGAGCGCCGGGAGCTTTTTACCGGAACATGGATTGAGTTCCGTTGGCGGAAGGCGAAGGCGCAGCGCGGGCCGAAAGCGACTGTCCGGCCGTCGCGCGGCGGCGTCACGCATAAGTAACCGCCGCGCCACGAAGCCGCCACATTGGGTCGGTAGGGTGGTCGGCATGCGCTGCCTCCCCTCCGTTTTGCTCGCCACGGTCTGCTGCAGTCCGATACCGGCCCAGACCGTTGCCCACACACCCCGCGGTCCCGCCGCCGCGCCCGAAGCCCAGGCGTGGGCCCGCTACACCACACAGTCGAAAAACGCCCTCGCCGCGCTCGACGCATCCTCGGCCGCGTCGGCGCTCCCGCCGGCTCCGGCCGGCGTCACCGACCTCGCGTTCGCCGAATTTTTCGGTCCCATCGGCGATCGCGGCCTCGAGTATTCGGAAAAACTCCGCGGACTCGCCGGCCGCCGCGTCCGTCTCGTGGGCTACATGGTCCGCGAACAAGAACGTTCCCCCGGCCTCTTCCGTTTCGCCGGGTGGCCGATTGCCGTCGAGACGCTGGGTCTTTGTTCTGTCGACGATACCCCGCCCAGCACCGCCTACGTGATCGTCCCCGACCCGGGCCAAAAACTCCCGCCCTGGCGGCCCGGCCGCCTGCTCCTGACCGGCACCCTCGAGGTCGGCGCCCGCGCGGAAGCCGACGGCCGCAACTCGTTTGTCCGCCTCGTGCTCGACCCCCAACCCGCGCCCTGACCCGCCCAACTCGACCCGTCCGCCTTCTTCCACCCACCGCCCTGCCTCGCCTTCCATTTTTTCTCATGCACCACACTCCCCGCTTCCTTCTGCTCGCCGCCACGCTCGTGGCGGCCTCGTTCTCTGCGGTCTCCGCCGCACCGATCGTCACGCGACTCACCCCGCCGAGCGGTCTGTTCTACTTCCAGGACCCGAATCCTCCCTACATCTCGCGCTTCGTGCCCGGCCAGCGCTTCGACCTGCAGGCCACGATCTCGCCCGACGCCACCCAGAATATCGCCGGCGTAAAATTTTACGTCAATAACACCGAGGTCCCCGGCACGATCACGCTCGTGCCTGCCACGGTCGCCGGCCTCCCCGCCAATACTCTTGTGGCGACCCTCCGCAACTACAGCCTCGCGTCCCCCGGTGTCCATCGTCTCACCGTCAGCGCCACCCAGCTTCCCAACGGCCAATCCGTCCTCGCCACCGGAAATTTCGAGATCGTCCACCTGGGCGCCGCGCTCGGCAACCCCAAGGCCAAGAACATCATCTTCATGATCGGTGACGGCATGGGCATCGCCCACCGCACCGCCGCACGTTTCATGCTGAATGGGGTCAGCCAGGGTAAAGCCCTCGCCCCGCTTGCCATGGACACCTTTCCCGTCACCGGCCTGCTCCAGACCTGCTCGCTCAACTCCATCGTCACCGACTCCGCCCCCGGCGCCTCGTGCTACTCAACGGGCAACAAGAACAACAACAACCAGGAAGGCGTGTTCCCCGACGACACGCTCGACGCGTTCGACAATCCGCGCACTGAATACATGGGCGAGTTTCTCGCCCGCACCGGCGGCAAATCCCTCGGCATCGTCACCACCTCCGACGTCTTCGACGCCACGCCCGCCGCCTTCGCCATCCACACCCAGAACCGCGGTGCCGGCACCGGCATCTGCGACCAGTACCTCGATGAAGCTGTGGTGAAGGCCAACCTCACCGTCCTCCTCGGCGGCGGCCGCAAATGGTTCCTCCCCGCCACCACCGCCGGCTCTGCCCGCAACAACGCCACCGACTACGTGCTCCCCACCGAACTCGCTACCGGCTGGAGCGTCGTCGCCGGCGCCCTCGATCCCAACCGCGACCTCCTCGCCGATTTCCAGAAAGCCGGCTTCGCCTACACCGCCAACGCCACGCAGCTCAAGGCGCTTCCCTCCTCCACGGAAAAGCTCCTCGGTCTCTATGCGCTCTCGAACATGAACGTCGCCTCCGACAAAATCGACGGTCGTCGCGGCAACCCCGCCGTCGTTAACGAATTCGGTTTCCCCGATCAACCGATGCTCGATGAAATGACCGACGCGGCCCTCGCCGTGCTCTCGAAAAACCCCGCCGGCTTCGTCCTCATGGTCGAGGCCGCCTCCATCGACAAACAGGCCCACAACATGGATACCGACCGCTGGATCCTCGAGACCATCGAGTTCGACCGTGCCATCGGCCGCGCCAAAGCCTTCGCCGCCGCGAACCCCGACACGCTCGTCCTCGTCACCGCCGACCACGAATGCGCTGGCGTCAACATCATCGGCGCCTCCACCGTCACCCAGGCCAGCCTCAACGCCCGCGCGAATTCCGGCGGCGGTGCCGCCCAACTCCGCGACCCCGCCCCCGGCTCCGCGACACCCGTCGTCGGCGTCTACGAACTCGCCGGCTTCCCCGTGTATGGGATCCAGCCCGACGGCTACCCCGCCACCACCAATCCCGATCGGAAAATGCTCATCGGCTACGCCGGCGGCGCCGACCGCTACGAAGACTGGCAGAGCAATCCCCGCCCCATCCGCGACACGCAGCAACCCTTCAATGCCACTGCGCCCCTCAACTCCCATCCGAACAATCCCCTCGAGCGCAAAAACGCCGGCAATTTCCTGGTCACCGGACAGGTAAGCGGGACCAGCGCCGTCCACACCGCCTCCGATATTCCGATCTCGGCCTACGGCCGCGGCGCCGCCCACTTCACCGGCACGATGGACAACACCGATGTCTTTTTCCGCGCCATGAAAGCCATCCTCGTCGGCGCCGACACCACGGTGGCCGAGCGTTAAGCGATCCCAACTTCAGCACCTGCCGCGTGGCCACGGGGAAACCCGTGGCCATGTCGTTTTCTCACCTCGCCCGCCGCCCCCCGCTCGTCAGGCCGACCCCCTGCGCTCCTTTTCCGACCGTGCGACCGATCAACCGAACGCCCGCTCAGTTCCGCAGCGCGTCTTTTTCCGCCCGAAAGTCCGGGTGAATTCTCCGGGCCGCCGCCGCGTGCACCTCCGCTCCGCTGTGATCGCCCCTCCGAGCGAGGATTTCTCCCAGCCGGTGGTGCACGTTCGCCCACGTCGGCATGCCTTCGCCGCTCGGCGGTGAAAGCCGGAGGCACCGTTGCAGTGCCGCCAACCCACGCTCCAATTGCCCGCCGCTCAACGCGGCACACCGCCCGATGTGGTAGAGGGCCATGAAGTCATCGGGCGTTTCCCGCAACACGTCGTCGAACTGGGCAAACGCCTCGGCCGGTTTGTTCTCCGCGAGAAAAAGCGTCGCCCGGGCGACCCGCCCGCCCATCGGGTCCAGTTTCGCGATCTCGCCGGCCTGCGCCAGTGCCTGCTCGCGGCCACCGCCGGCAATCCGCGGCGCCACACAATAGTAACCGAGTAAACTCCAGCGGTAGGCCGCCACCGCCGGCTCCAATTCCGCCGCCCGCCGGTAGGCCTGGAGACATTTCCGCGCCCACCCGAGCTTCGCCAACAGACCGGCCTTCTGCGCTGCAAGACCGCACGCATCACCCAGCGCGTTTTGCACCCGCGCGTCGTCGGGCAGCGCGCGGGCGGCTTTTTCCAAATGGGCCAGCGCGACGGCCTCGTCGTCGAACCACAGGGCCAGCCGACCAAGGTAGAAATTGAGTTCGATGCTGTTCGGTTGGTCGCGACTGAGGCTTCCGAAGGCGGTGCGGGCCTCCGCATAGCGTCGCTCCTCATAGAGGACCCGGGCGGCGCTGAACCCGAGCGAAAGGTCTTCGGCCCCGAGCCGGAGGCCCGGATAGAGGCCGATGGCCAGCGCCAACACCTGCCATTTCATGAGCTCGGGGTGGGTTTTCATCGGGCAGCTTCGGTCCGACTCGTGGCGCTCTGGGGCGCCAGATGGCTGCGCGCGAGCCGGCGCAGACGCTGGGTCGAGACCCGCACGCGGGCCCGCCGGCGCCACCATCCGCGATTGCGGCGGTCGACCACGTAGTCGGCGAGTTCCTCATTCAATTGCCCCATCGATCGGGCCGACCCGCAGGACCGAATTAACTCGTGATCGACCAAAAAAAAGTCGCGCCAAACGAGGCCCACCACCGGCGCCAACAGCCGCGCGTGCCACGGCAGGCAGGTCCAAAAAACGCGCCGTTCGAACGCTGGCTCGGGCCAGCCGCACCACGCGCAATGAAGTTCCTTCAAAGTTTTCGGTTTCACGACCGAGGGAGCACGACCACGCCTCCGGACCGCGGCAAACCGCCGGGGTGACGATTGGGCAAATTCCTCCGCCTCCCCCGATCCCGAAAAACATGAAGGCCGCCCAACCCCTTGGACGGCCTTCCCTAACCTGACCTGCACTGTGAACTACCGCAGCGAAAGACGCCACCGCCCGAAAAACGTTCAATTCCCCGCCAACGACCGGAAAAATATCTCCGCCGCCCGATCGCCGCGCGCTTTGCCCCAGGCCTGCCCGCGAATCACGCGGCCACGGGTTTCTTGCGCTTTTCGACGAGCGCGAGCAGCAGGTCGCCCTTCGACAAACTGCCCCGCAGCGTCCCGTCGGGCTCCACCACCGGCAGCCGTTCGGCGGCGATCCCCAGAAAACCGCCGAGCGCCTCGGCCAAAGGCTGCGATGGGGCGACCCGGGGAAAGTCCTCGTGCAAAATATCCCGCGCAATGACCAACTCCGCGAGGTCCGGCTCGCCCAAATACGGCTTGATGTCGTGCAGCGAGACCACGCCCTTGAACCGGCCCGCCGCATCGACCACGTAGAGGTTGTTCACCCGCACGCTCAGGAACAGCCGCGCAATCTCGGCGAAACGCGCGGTCTCACCCACCACCGGCGGTTTTACGCGCATCAGATCGGCGACCCGCGTCTCGGTGGAGAACGGGGCGACCGACTCCGCCGCCGCCGCCTTGGTCTTCAGCGACTCGCTATAGAGCGACCGCGTGTCGAGCCCCCGGGCCGTGTAATAGGCAATCACGCTGCACAGCATCAGCGGCAAAATGATGTCATAGCTCAGCGTCATCTCGAACAGCATGATCACCGCCATGACCGGCGCGCGACTGGCCGCCGACAAAAACGCCCCCATGCCGACCAGCGCGAACGCCCGCGGGTCCTGCGCCGCCGTCGGCCACACGGCATGCACCGCCATGCCAAACAGGTAACCCGCACTCGCCCCCATAAACAGCGAAGGCGTAAACACACCGCCCGGCGCGCCTGAGCCAAACGAGGCCATCGTCGCGAGCCACTTGCACGCCGCAATCCCGAGCAACACTTTCCACATCAGGCCGCCGTTGAGGATCTGCACCACCACCGAGTAGCCGTTGCCCGCCACTTGCGGAACGTTGATCGCGATCGCCCCCACCGCCAGTCCGCCCAAGGTCAGACGCGCGACCAACGGAAGCTTGAGACTGACAAAAAAACCTTCCGCCTGCCGCAGCGACCGCAGAAACCACGGTGCGAGCACGCCCATCAGCAAGCCGAGCACCACATACGGCCCCATCTCCCACGCCGAATTGAGATGAAACTCCGGCACGCGATAAAGCACGTGGGCCGAAGTCAGCACCCGCACCGTGAGCGTCGCGACCACCGCGGAAACGGCGAGCGGGCCAAGACTCTCCATCGCGATCGTGCCGAGGATGATCTCCGCCACGAAAAACGACCCCGCGATCGGGGCATTGTAGGCGGACGCGATCCCCGCCGCGGCACCGCACGCGACGATCAGCCGCAGTTGCGGGGGCGTAAACTGCCGCCAGCGCCCGATCAGCGAAGCCAGCACCGCCGCCAACTGCACCATCGGCCCCTCCCGCCCGATTGAGCCGCCGGACCCGATCGAAAAAAGGGCCGCCACGCTCTTCACCACACTGGCCCGGATGGGGACGTGACCGTTCCCGATCGCGATCGCCTCCATATAGTCGGTCGAACTCTGGCCGGGCGCGATGTGCTTCCCCAGGAGCAGCACGAGCCCCGCGCACGTCCCCCCCAACGCCGGCACCAGCAGACAACCCCACCACGGCAGCTGTCGCATCGACTCCACCACGCCCACCCCGTTGCCCGAATAGCCGAACAAATCGTGCACGCCCTCCGCCAGTCCGGTGAAGAGGATCGAGGACAGCGCGCCGAGAAACCCGGCCAGCGCCGCCCACAACAGCGTGACCTGCCACTCCGTCGGCTGGAGCTTTTCTTGGATCCAAAGTCGCCAACGCAACAGCCGCATCAGCCGGCGCAACAACAGTTCCGCGGGATCGATCACCGCTTTCATCGCTTGGACTCCGCCCCCCGGGCCAGCAGCGCGAGAAACTCCGCCTCCGTCTTTGCCGTGAGCAGCCCTGCCCGCACCCCCGGTTTCTTCAACAGGCGCGACAAGCCCGCCACCAGTTTCAAATAGTCCGCCACGGCCGCCTTCGGCGTGCCGATCAGAAACACCAGCCGCACCCCCGGATGCTCCGGATCAAACGCCACGTCCTGGGTCGCCCGGCCCACGGCGAGCACCATCCGCCCGACGCCCGCGGTGCGCGCATGCGGCAACGCGACATCCGCCGCGATACACACCGAGGCAATCGCCGCCCGTTCCATCAGATCAGCCAGGAAACGCGGCGCATCCGTCACCCCCCCACCCACCGCCCCCAGCCGGGCGTGCAGTTCCCGTATCGCCTCGGCCCCGGAGGCCGCCTGGAGCTCCAAGGCCAGAACGTCAGGGTTCGCAATGAGATCGGTCGGTGGTGTCACGGTGCACGGAACGGTAAGCGACCGGCGCGCCAAAACAAGCCTCGCCCGTGGCATCCCCCCCCACCGTTGAAACCGGTCGCCCGCGCACCGACGGAATCGCGCCCCGCCCCCGCCCCGCGGCCGCTCAATCAATGGTATACGGCTCGGGCTCTGCTTCCGGCTCCGCATGCGCCGTCAGCGTCACCAGGCTCCGCAACGACGTGAAGTGCTGGCTCAGATCGAAATCGCCGCCCAGCCCGCCGATGAGTTTGTCGAACAAATCTTTTTTCGACGCCTTCAGCGTCTGGATCCGTTCCTCAATCGTGCCCGCCGTGACCATCCGGTAGACGAACACCGTGCTCTTTTGGCCGATACGGTGCACCCGGTCCACGGCCTGGGCCTCCACCGCGGGATTCCACCACGGATCGAGCAAAAAGACGTAATCGGCCGCGTGCAGCGTGATGCCCGTGCCGGCCGCCTTGAGCGACACCAACATCGCGGCCGCACCCTGCGCCGTCTGAAAGCCCTGCACGGGCTTGAGGCGGTCGAGCGTCATACCCGTGAGTTCGTAGCGCGGCAGCTCCGGAAAATACTTCTGCAGCGCCTCGCGCACGCGGCCGAGCAACATGACAAACTGCGAGAAAATCACGACCTTGTGCCCGCTGCTCACAATCTCGGTCAGTTTCTCCACCAGCAGGTTGATCTTCCCGGAATCCGCGAGCGGCGCATTCAACCACGGCAGCATGTCGGGGTCGCAGCACGTCTGGCGCAGGCGCGTGAGCAGCGCGAGGAATCCAAAACTCTTCTCGCGCATCGCGGCCCCCACGTCGTCGCCCAGCCGGTCGAGCCCCTCGGAACAAATCCGCGCATACTCCGCCCGCTGCACGTCGGTGAGCGGGCAGATCAGATCCATTTCCATCTTCGGCGGCAGTTCCGTCGCCACTTCCTTTTTTGTGCGCCGCAGGATGAACGGGGCCAATTGCGCCCGCAGCCGCGTGAGCGTGCCCTCCCGGTCGGCGTTGAGCGCCGCCTCGAACATCGCCCTCGACCCCAGCAGGCCCGGCAGCAAAAAGCGGAAAATGCTCCACAAATCGAGCTGGCGGTTTTCCAGCGGCGTGCCCGTCAGCACGATCCGGTGCTGGGCCCGCACCGCAAAACAGGTCTGCGTGATTTTCGCGTCCGGGTTCTTGATGAACTGGCCTTCGTCGAGCACGGCGTAGCCAAACTCCGCGCCCGGCAACATCGCCCGGTGCTTCCGGAGCTGCGTGTAGCTCGCCAACCAGATCACCGGGTCTTTGCGCTGCGTGAAATCGTGCCCCGTCTTCAGCACATCGACCGCCAGCTGCGGGAAAAACTTCGCGATCTCCTCGCGCCACACCGGCACCACGCTGGCCGGGCAGACAATGAGGTGCGGCTTGCCGGCGATCGGACGGGCCGCCAACAACGACAGAACCTGCAGCGTCTTCCCGAGCCCCATCTCGTCGGCCAACAGCCCGTGGCAGCCCACGTCGCAGAGGTGGTGCACCCACTCGACTCCGCGGCGCTGATACGGCCGCAGCAGCTCCGGCAGCGCCGGCGGCGCGGGCGGGACCGAGAGCACCTGCTGCCGCCACGCTTCGATTTCGGGCGACAGCGTGAGTTTCAGCCGCACATCGCTGAACAGCGAAAAAATCAGATACGGCGACAGGGCGCCGTTTTCCGCCGCATCCGAACCCTGCGTTTCCGCGACATTCTCCTGCCACGCCGTGAACGACGCCCACTTGTCCGCCGGCAAGGCGACGATCCCGATATTGGGCAAAATGACCGGCTGCCCGTTGCGTTTCAGCAGGGCGTGGACCTCCGTGTCCGTGAGCATCCGTTCGCCCGCACGAAAGATCCACCGCAGGTTCAACGCCGCATGCTCCCCGTCGCCGCCGGTCGCACCCGCACGCGGCGCCGCGCGCTCGGCCAACGCCTCGATCTCGATCGCCCAGGTGCCCTTGCCCAGATTCGCCGACTTCTCGTCGAGTTCGATCGCGAACAGCCGCTTCCAGGCGGGCAGCACGGTCTTGAGAAAATTCGGAATCTCCACCAGCGACTCCATCAGGTAGACGCCCGTGTCCTGATGATAGTGGAAATGCGCTTTGCGCGCATAGGCCGCGAGCCCGATCAGCTTCGCGCGCTCCCCCGACGTCACATGACCGTTTCCGTTCGCATGGGCGTCGGGCCCGAGGGCCGGATGCTTCGTTTTCTTGTCGGCGTCGAGCCACGCCGCCTGAAAGGTCAGCCCGGCCGACTTCGTCTTAAATAGGAGGACCAGCGTCCGCGACGGGCCGTTGTGGGTCCCGACCGCGGTCGGGCCCGCGGCCGGAGCCGGACGCGCCGCGCCCCCGCCGGAATTCCCCGCGGCCGCGGCGGCCGCCCCTCGCCCAAATCCCTGGCCGCGCCCGTGCGTCGGTGCATGCCCATGGCCGGGGGCGCTCGCGCCCACCGTGCTCCCGCTCGCCGGGGCGTGCCCCGCCGCGAAACCGTTGCCGTGACCGTTACCGCCCGCGTGCCCCGTCGCCGAACGCGACCGCTCGTCCCCCAGCGGCGAAATCTCATCGGCCACCAACTCCTCAATCTCGTGCATTCCGGCCACCGCCAGCGCGTGCGCCAATTCCGTATCCGTCGAGGACGAACGCACACTGAGACCCGTGCTCGTCCATTCGATCACCGCGTATTCGTCCTTCTTCTCGATCCGACGGTGCACGATCGCGTCCCGGTCCGTCAGTTCCAATTCGCGCACTTCGCTGTCCCGATAGATCTGGCGCCCCACTTCCAGTTGCGAGGCCGTGAAGGCCCCTGACCAGTCGTTCTCGAGCTTTCCGAACCAAAATTCGAGGGAATGAGGAGTATAGACGCGCTTTGGGCCGTGGGACTGCATCCGCGTAAAAAAAATCGACCGTAGAAACCGCCCGCCTCGGTGCAACCACTAATTTGCAGTTCAGCGCTCCGCCCACGATTTCTCGAAATCGTCACCCCGCCGCCACCCGATCGCCACACGGTGCTGCCACCATCCCTTCCGGCAACCACCTGCATCGTCCTCCTTTCCGCCCAACCCCCGCCGCGCCTCCCTCGTGAAACTCGCCCTCGTCACCGAAACGTTCCCGCCGGAAATCAATGGCGTGGCGATGACGTTTGGCGTCATCGCCCGCGAACTCGGTCGTCGCGGCCACGCGGTCACCGTCTATCGCCCTCGCCGGCCGGGCCCGCTGCCGGCTTCCACCCCCGCCGATTTCACGGAGGTCGCGTTGCCCGGTCTGCCCGTCCCCGGTTACCCGCTGCTGCGCTTCGGCCTTCCCGCCGGCTCCGCCCTGCGCCGGCGCTGGCGCGCCGACCGCCCGGACCTCGTCCACGTCGCCACCGAGGGTCCGCTCGGCGCCTCCGCCGTGAGCGCCGCCCGCTCGCTCGGCCTCCCGGTCACGTCCAGTTTCCACACGAACTTCCACGCTTACACGCAACACTACGGCTACGCCCCCCTCCACCGGCTTGTGCTCTGGTGGCTCCGCCGGGTCCACAACCGCACCGCCCGCACCTTCGCGCCCACCACCCAACTCTGCGCCGAGCTCGAGGCACTCGGCTTCCGCGACCTCGCCCTCCTCTCCCGCGGCGTCGACACCTGGCAGTTTCACCCCGCCCGCCGCTCCGGCGACCTTCGCCTGAGCTGGAAAGCGACGCCCGAAAACCCCGTCGTCATCCACGCCGGCCGCATGGCCGCGGAGAAAAACTACCCGCTCCTCTTCGAATGCTTCGCCGCCATGCGCGCGGCCAACCCCCGCTGCCGTTTCGTTTTGGTCGGCGACGGCCCGCTGCGCCCGCGCCTCCAACGCGACCACCCGGAGTGCACCTTCACCGGCTTCATCTCCCGGGACGAACTCGCGCGGCACTACGCGTCCGCCGACATCTATATCCACGCCAGCCTCACGGAGACGTTTGGCAACGTCCTCACCGAGGCCCTCGCCAGCGGCCTGGCCGTCGCCGGCTTCGACTACGCCGCCGCCCGCCAGTTCATCCAACACGGCTACAACGGTCTCGCCGTGCCGTCCGACCGCCCCGACCTGCTCCTCGCCGTCGCCACCCGGCTCGCGACCGACAGCGCTCTGCGCGCCCACCTGCGGGCCTCCGCCCGCGCGGCGGTCGAGCCGCAGTCCTGGGAGACCGTGATCGCCCATTTCGAATCCGACCTCGCCCACGTCATCGCCCGCTCGCGCTCCACCGCTCTCGAACCCGCCGTCGTATGAAAAAACCCCGTGTCCTCATTCTCACCGCCGGGTTTGGCGAAGGCCACAACGCCGCCGCCCGTGCCCTGGCCGCTGCATGCGATGCCCTCCATGGCCCCGGCACCGCCCGCCTCGTCGATGTCTTCGCGCTCGCCTCGCCCCGCCTCAACGCCCTTACCCGCCGCGTCTATCTCGGCCTGATCAACCGCACGCCGCGCCTCTGGAGTTCCGTCTACGCGTGGGTCGACCGCGCCGCGATCTTCCCCCGCGCGCTGCTTTTCTTCCGCCGCGAAAGCCGCCTCCTCGGTCGCATCATCGCCGCGGAACAGCCCGCCGTTCTCTGCAGCACCTACTTCATCTACGCCTACCTGCTCGAGGGTCTCGCGCGCGAGGGCCGCCCACTCCCGCCGCATTTCAATATCGTCACCGACTCCATCAGCATCAACTCCCTCTGGTGGCGGGCCGCCTGCACGGGCTGGTTCCTGCCGAATCCGGAATCGGCCGAGGTGCTCGGCCGGGCCGGCATCGCGACCGAGCGTCTCCATGTCGCCGGGTTCCCCGTCAACCCGTTTTTCCGCGCCCACGCCGCCGCATTCTCGCCGCCCGCCCTCGCCGGCGGCGCCACGCCGCGTGTGCTTTACATCATCAACTCCGGCACCCGCCTCGCACTCGAAACCGCCACCCAGTTGCTCGCCGAACCCGGCTGGTCCGTCACCTGCGCGGTCGGCCGCGACGAGCCCCTCCGCGCGCGCCTGGAAAAACTCGCCGCCACCCGGACCCATCCGGCCACGATCCTCGGCTGGACCGACCAGATCCCCCGCCTGCTTCTGACGCACCACGCCGTCGTGAGCAAAGCCGGCGGCGCCACCACCCAGGAAGCCATCGCCGCGCGCTGTCCGATGATCGTCAACCAAGTCGTCCCCGGCCAGGAAGAGGGCAACTACGAACTCCTCCGCCGCCACCGCGTCGGGGCCCTGGCCGAGACCCCGGATGCCATCGTCCGGGAACTCCGCCGTGCGTTCGCCGACCAAGGCCGCGTCTGGAGCGAGTGGCGCAGCACGCTCACCCATCTGGCCCGGCCCGACGCGGCCCACGCGATCGCGGCGCACCTGCTCGCGCACTCGGCTCCCACCGACGAACCGGGCCCCGTTCCCTTGCCGCACGCCCCGGCCTTCCCCGCGCCCCCCCTCCCTGCGACGACCGCATGAAAACGTGCTTCATCCTCAACCCCACCTCGGGCCGCAACCGCCGCCGCCCCGCTTTGGCCGGGCTCCTGCGCGACTTCATTTCATCGCGTTCCCTCGACGCCGTTGTCGCGACCACCGATGGTCCCGGCCATGCCACGCACCTCGCCCGCGACGCCGCGC
This sequence comes from uncultured Opitutia bacterium, assembly GCA_903948415.1. Lineage (GTDB taxonomy): Bacteria > Verrucomicrobiota > Verrucomicrobiia > Opitutales > Opitutaceae > GAS368. The sequence goes on from CAJAYO010000893.1 coordinate 19,800, forward strand.
TGGCCGGCTGCACGACCGTCGTCGCCGTTGGCGGCGACGGCACGATGAACGAAGTCGCCCAGGCCCTCCTCCACACTCCGGCCGCCCTCGCGCTCGTCCCCTGCGGCTCGGGCAACGGCCTCGCGCTGCATCTCGGCGTGCCGACGGCCCTGCTGCCCGCCCTCAACCTCGTCGCCCGCATCGGCGGACGTGTTGCCCAAATCGATACGGGGAGCGCCAACGGCCATCCCTTCTTCAACGCCATGGGCCTCGGGCTCGATGCCGACGTGAGCCGCCGCTTCAACACCCTCACCTCCCGCGGACTTCCCGCGTACGCCCGCACCGCGTTCGCCGCCTTTCGCGATCTGCGCACGGAACGCGTCTTCATTTCGACCTCCGACCGGCGGGAGACCCTCGACATCGTCCTCGTGGCCGTGGCGAACTCCGACCAATACGGCAACAACGCCCGCATCGCGCCTGGCGCCCGCACGGACGACGGCGCGCTCGATCTGGTCGCCGTCCGTACCGTCGGATTTCTCGGTGCGGCGGCCCTCGCCGCCCGGCTCTTCTGCGGCCGGTTCGACCGGAGCGCCCATGTTTGCCGCCTTCAGAGCCCGAGCTTTGTCATCGAACGCGCCGCTCCCGGCCTCATCCACACCGACGGCGAAACCCACGCCACCGGCGCCACGGTCGGGATCCTCGTCCACCCGCGCAGCCTCCGCATCGTCGTGCCCGTCACCTCCTCCGCGGTGGCGGTCGTCGACGCGCTCTCCCCCGCCGGCTTCGCCCTCCAGCTGCCATGAAAAAACTCCTGCGCGTCCGGACCGTGATTCTCTCCGACGTCCACCTCGGCACCGCCGAATCCAAAGCCGCCGAAGTGAACCACTTCCTCCGGCACACGCGCTGCGAAAAACTCATCCTGAACGGAGACATCATCGACGGCTGGCAGCTCACCCGCTCCGGCCAATGGACCAAGGCCCACACCCGCTTCATCCGCATCGTCCTCAAGAAACTCGAGAAGCGCGACACCGAGGTCATCTATCTTCGCGGCAACCACGACGACATCCTCGCCTCGTTCCTCCCGCTCGATTTTGAAAATCTCCGCATCGTCGAAGACTACATTCACGAATCCCCGCGCGGCCGTTACCTGGTTCTTCACGGCGACGTGTTCGATACGATCACGAAAAATTTCGTCTGGCTCGCTCACCTCGGCGACTGGGGCTACCAGTTTCTCCTCAAGCTCAACCGCGCCTACAACGCCTGGCGGGCCTGGCGCGGACAGGAATATTGGTCGCTCAGCAAAGCCATCAAGGCGCGCGTCAAACAGGCGGTCAGCCACGTCGGCGATTTCGAGGCGCACATCGCCGAACTCGCCCGCGCCCGCGGCTGCACCGGCGTGATGTGCGGCCATATCCACACCGCTGCCGACAAAATGATGGGCGACATCCACTACCTCAACAGCGGCGACTGGGTCGAGTCGCTCAGCGCCGTCGTCGAGCATTTCGACGGCCGTTTTGAACTCGTCCACTTCACCGACTTCGTCCGCGAGTTCCCGCTGGACCTCGCGGACGGCGGCTCCGACGACAGCCCCGCCGAGCCCGCTCTCGTCGACGCGGGCAGCGAATAGTCCCCCGCTGCGTTCGTCGCAAAAAGCGCTCAAATTTATTTGTCACGTAATACGTGCCGGCCGTTTTGCAGGGGCCGTTTCTTGGCAGAAAAAGAAACACCGTCACACTAGCCCCGCCCACCCCCGCCGCCCAGATCGCGGCTCAGAAGATGAATCCAGTCTTCGTGCAGGAATTCGGCGGACCCGCCGGTGAAAAACGGCTCAAGTTCCCGGCACAGCCAGTCCCGCGTCTCCGTCACCGGTTCCTGTTTTCGGTCGATCGCGCCGATGAGCGAACTGTGCGTCAGCAGATTGTCCACATACTCGTCGAGCGTGTGCCGGACCCGGTGCGTCAGGCTCTCGCGCGCCACGTCGTGAAAGCCGAACCCCACCGCCTTTTCCTCCGTCAGCACCTCGTCGTTGCGCTGCGCCTTCGGGTAGCGGGCCCGAAACACGCCGCGTTTCCACGTTTCAAACTCGGCGTGGTCCGCCAGCTTGCCCGTCGAGCCGACCTTGTACAAAACGAGCCATCCTCCACCCCGCAGTACCCGCGCGGACTCGGCCAGAAATTTGTCCTGGTCGAACCAGTGATAGGCCGAGCACACCGTCAGCAGATCGAAACTGCCCCGCGCAAACGGCAGCGCCTCCGCATAACCGCAGCGATAGTCGATGGCCGGATGCCGCTCCGCCTGCGCCAGCATGAACCGCGACGAATCAAGCCCCACCACCGACTTCGCCAGCGGCAGCAGCGCCACGGTCGAATGCCCGGTGCCGCACCCCACGTCCAACGCCCGCTCCACCGGCAGCGCCTCGCCCAGAAGGGTCTTCACCCATCCGAGCACGCGCCCCTGGCTCTGGGGCCGGTTGCCGGCGTAGCGCGCCGCCGCCGCTTGCGAGTTGAAATGGTTGACGACGCTGTGTCCGGCCGGTCCTTCCGGTCCGGGCTGCACCCAAGTAGTCGCAGGATTCATCCCGCACCTTTTCCGCGCCGCCGGATCCGCGCAACCGCCCTGCGTCACGATCACGCAACATCGCCGGCGACGCCCCATCCCGTCCTCGTTCTCACCCTCCGGGCCCTCGCGCGACGGCAAAAATCACAACGGCGTTTCGGACTCGAAACGTTTCGGTGACACCGCGGGTTTGCCTTTGCCAACGGAAGAACGAGCGCTCGCTGCTATCTCGATGCCTGCGCCCACACTTTCCCCTGCTCTTTCGTTGCTGGCGGCCTTTTCCCGCTTTTCGCCCGCCCAGCCGCTCCACCATTTTTTTCGCGCGGCGGGCTACAAGCTCCGGCCGCCCCGCCCGTTGCCGCATACGCCCGCGATCACCCCCGCCCAAACCGAAATCCTCGCCCGCGGCGAAGCCGCCCTTCACCAGCGCGCCACCGTCCTCTGCGAGCGGCGGTTCGGCTCGACGCCCACAATTGTACTGGGTGGCTTCGTGCCCGACTCGACCGAACAAGTTTTTCTGTTGCGCGGCTATCTCCTCCGGAGGGGCAGCGTCTATTATCTGAACTACCCGCGCGGCGGGTTTTCGCCCGCGCTGATTTGCGCCCAGCTCGACGATCTCGTCACCGAGCTGAACACGCTCCACGGCCAGCAGCCCGTCGTCTTCGGCGTCAGCTTCGGCGCCGGCCTCGTATTGGAATGGCTCAGACGCTCCCGTGCCGCCCATCGCTCTCCCTCCATCGGCGGCGTGGTCCTCGTCAGTCCCGTCGCGTGCGCCGCCGACATCGTCGTCCCCGGCGAAGCCAAGGCGTCCACCTTGATCGGTCGCGCCCTCAAACCGTACCTCGATAGCGGTGCAACTGTCGGTCCGGAAGTGATCCACCGTTCCCGCACCATTTTCGCCAAGATTTTTGAAGCCGGCGCGCAGAACCGCGAAACGATCCGATCTCTCCTCACCGCCGGTGAACTGCTCCAACTCCGGGACCGCGTCCTCGCAGCGATCAAGGACCTCGAACCCTTGGGCGCCTGCGAACGCGTCGACGCCCTGCGCGCCATGCCGCCGCTTTCCCCGTGGGACACCGCCGGACGCCTCCCCCTTGCGACCGCACCCGCCCTCGTCCTCTACGCCGAGAAAGAAAGCGCCGTGATCGCGGTCGGCTCGCCGACCCGCACCGCCTTCGATTCGGCCCTCCAGGCCATTTTCCCCCACGGGGAACTCAAGGTCGTCTCCGGCGCGCCCGGCGGCAACGCCGTGCAACACGCGTCGCTTATTTTCCATTACTTTCAATTTCTGCCGCCGGTGGCGGCCTTCTACCGCAGTCTGAAAGCCCGGAAACTTCCCCTCGCCGCATGAACCTCAAGGACCTCTACACGCTCGGCGCTTCGGTCCTGGCGGCGGCGGCCGCTCGGCGCCTTCGACAGGTTACCGCGGCGCCCGGCCACCAACACCAGATCTTTTCCCGCCTGACCCGCCGTCTCGCCGCCACCTCCCATTGGGCCGAGGCGGGCGTCACCGCGACCATGAACTACCCCCGTTTCCAGGAGCGCATTGCCCCGCACAGCTACGAGCGCCTCGCTCCCGCCGTCGAGCGCATGAAACGCGGCGAAGCCGACGTCCTGTGGCCGGGACGTTGCGCGCATTTTGCGGTCTCGTCCGGCACGACCGCCGGACGCACGAAGTATCTGCCGATTACATCGGCGATGCTCGATCACTTTCGCCAGGCCGGACTCGACTCCCTGCTCTACTACGCCGCCCGCACCGGTAACCCGTCGGTCTTCCGCGGCCGCCACTTGTTTCTCGGGGGCTCGTCGGCCCTTTCCCCGCTGCCCGAGATGGCGCCGCACAAGGCCTACGCGGGAGACCTCAGCGGGATCACCGCGCTGAATCTGCCCGCGTGGGTGGAAAAACACCTCTACGAACCGGGCGCGCAAATCGCCCAGATGACCGACTGGCCCGCCAAACTCGCCGCCATCGTCCGGCGGACGAGTACCGTCAACATCACCATGCTCGCCGGCATCCCGAGTTGGGTGCTGATCCTCGCCGCCGCTCTCCGCCATCACGCCGCCGCCCACGACCGCTCGGCCCTCCACCTGCAGGAAATCTGGCCGAACCTCGAATGCTTCGTCCACGGAGGCGTTCCGATCGACCCCTTTCTCGGCGAACTCCGGGCCGCCCTCGGGCCGACGGTGAACTTCCACGAGGTCTATCCCGCCTCGGAGGGTTTCATCGCGGCTCAGGCCGACGAGCCGGGCCTCGGACTCCGGCTCATGGCCAACGCCGGCATCTTCTACGAGTTCATCCCTCTCGCTGACTACGACGAAACGCGCCTCGAACACCTCGGCCGCAAAGCCGTGCCTCTCGCCGGCGTGCAAGTCGGCGTCGACTACGCGCTCGTGATGACGACCCCCGCCGGTCTCGCGCGCTATGTGATCGGCGACATCGTGCGCTTCACCTCGACGGAGCCGCCGCGCCTCCTCTACGTCGGGCGAACGAAACTGCAGCTCAGTGCCTTCGGGGAGCATGTTATCGAAAAAGAGGTCACCGATGCCTTGCTTGCCGTCACGCAACGCCACGCCTGCACCATCGCCAACTTCCATGTTGCCCCCATCTTCGTCAACGCCGCCACGGGCCAACACCGCGGACAACACGAGTGGTGGATCGAACTCCGCTCCGGCACGACCCCGGCGCCGATGCCCGCGCGCCTAGCCACCGACCTCGACACCGAGTTGCAGCGCCTCAACGACGACTACGAAGCCAAGCGACTGGGCGGGGGGCTCGCCCCGCCGTCCGTGCGCCTCGTCGCCCCCGGCACGTTCGAGCACTGGCAGCGCCGTCAGGGCAAATGGGGCGGTCAGCACAAAATGCCCCGGTGCCGCAGCGACCGCACAATCGCCGACGAACTCGCGCTCGCAGTTGCTTCCTAGGGCCAGAACTGACCGCCCGCGGCCGAGGCGACGAGGGCGCACGGGGTCATCGCGGCATCGTCCCCGGGAGGCGAAACCCCGTTGCGCTCTGCCGCTCCGGGATGTGGGTCTCTTCCGGAATGCTCACAAAACGGCGGGGATATGTTCGTCGTCGACGATCGCGTGGCGCCCCATCGTTCAACGAACCGCGACGGCGCCCTCTCTCGTATCGGAATACGCGATGCGACCACCTGCCTCGCGCAGCAACTCCCCGCGTCCTCGGACGCTTTTTTGAGAAAAAAAGAAATTGGCTGGTCGTGACCTCGCCCGTGCTATCGGACCAAAATCAGCCAGAACCGCCAGGCGGGGTCTTCCCGCTCGGCCGCCGCCGCCGCCAAGAAAATCACACGGAAAACTCCGCCCCATGGCGCCAGGCCCATCCGCGGGCGGTCAAACGGCGCGCCTCGCCCCGGAAGGATTGAGGCCGGGTGCCGGCTCGATTTTCTGGGCATCACTCACGGCCCCAGCTGCCTTGGATGAATGAGGAACTTCCGCGGCCGGAGCCGTCCGCCTGGCGGCGGCCTTGGCTTTCTGGGGGCGCGTCGATTTCTTCACCGCCATCCGCAGCTTTTTCCGGGGAACAGTCCGCGGGGCAATGGCAGCGACGGTGGCCTCATCCAACGCCCGGTTGAGCACTTTCAATTTCTTGCGGACACCCTTTGCGTCACGCTTCGCCAGCTTGAATGCTTTCTTCGCGCGTTTGTGGCTCTCCTTGGTGCTGATCACCCGCTTCTTTGCGATCGCCAGGCGCTCTTCCAATGCGGTCACCTGCCGCTGCAAATCGGGAATTTTCGCCGTTTCCGGCGCCTCGGTGTTCGTCTCAATTTTGGTTTTCATAATTTGCGGTAGGAGATCGGCGAACGCCGCAGCTCTGCGGTCACCGGCGTGAAAAATGGCCGCGACGGTACAGCGCAGACTATCCTGGAATCAACGCCGGGAATGTTACGTTTTCCGCGCTCGTTCGCGGGGATCTTCCCGCCCGAATCATGCACCTGCGGAAGAGCCGCGTCATGACTCCCCTGACCGCACCGTCGAAATCGCAGACCTCCCATTGTCACGCCTTCGTCACGCAAACGACTCCGGTTCGCCATGGAGCAACCGTAAGATCGACCCTCTTGCCACACCACTCTCCCGCTTTGTCCCGATGAAACCCACCTCTCCTCCCACCACCGCCTCTCTCGTTCGCCCGCGCGCGCTGCAATTTTTTGCCCTTGCCGCCGGTTTGGCCTCCGTCAGTTCAGCTGCAGCGGCCGAGGTTTCCACGGCACCCAAAAGCGCTCCCGCCAAGTCCGACGTCGTCGCCCTCCAAAACTTCGTCGTCACCGGCTCGAACATTCTACGGCTCGACCTGGAGAAGGTCGTGCCGATCACCATCCTCGACCAAGACGCGATGGCCGCGCGCCAGGCCCTCCTGCCCGTCGACATGCTGACCTCCCTCCCGTCGGTCGTGAATCTCCCGGAAAACGAAACCCGCCTGGGCTCCTCCGGTGCGCGCGGCGACAACGCCAATATCAACCTCCGCAATCTCGGCGCCACCGGCACCCTCATTCTCGTCAACGGTCGCCGCATGGCCATCAACCCGATGACCGCCGGTCTCTCGCAGGCCGTGAACGTCAACCAGCTTCCGACCCAGGGCATCGAGCGTATCGAGGTCCTTCGCGATGGTGCCTCCGCGATCTACGGCTCCGACGCCGTCGGCGGCGTCATCAACTACGTCCTCAAGCGCTCGTTCCAGGGCACCGAGATCATGCTCCGCCAGGGCCTCACCGAGGGGGGCGGCGGCCAGAGCACGCAGGCGACCCTTACTTTCGGCACCAACTTCGCCGGCGGTCAGGGGCGGATTTTCGGCACCGTCGAGGCCCTTTACAAGGAGGCGATTTTCCTTCGCGACCGCGATTTCAGCTCCACCTCAAATCTCACCGCCAAGGCCCCCGCCCCGTTCAATGCCCTCGGCGGTCCCTTCGACGCCCGCACCGCGCGCGGTCGTTACCCGATTTTCCGCATCGGCACCGCCACCGCGAGCAACTGGCTTCGTCCCGTCGCCGGCACGCCGACGCTCACGACCGTCGCGCCCACGTTTGCCGCCAATCCGGAATTCTACCTCGACCTCAACCAATTCGGCATGGCCTCCCCGCGCATGGCCCGCGCCAATTCGTTCTTCTCCGCCGAGTATGACGTCACCAAAACCGTCACGGCCTTCGCCGATTTCTCCTACTACCAAGCCGACTCCACGATGGTCCGCCAACCCCTCGCGCTCAACGCCCCCACCAGCGACAAGCTCGCCGTCATGTCGTTGGACAACCCCTACAACCCCTACGGCTCCCGTTTCTACAGCGCCACCGGTGCACCCAATGCCGACGGCACGCCGCGCCTCACCGGCGCCCCGCGCGCCGTCAGCCTCGCCTCGGTGACGCTGCCTGATCTCGGTGTTGAAAAAATCTCCACCAAGGCCGACGTCGTGCGCGCCGCCGCCGGCCTCAAGGGCCGACTCGGCGACACCTGGAGTTGGGAATCCTCCGCTTTCTACAACCGCGTGAAGGGCGAGGACCTCGCGTTCCCCGACGTCCGCGAAAGCCTGCTCGCCCAGACCCTCGCACGCACCGACGCCAACGCCTACAACCCCTTCGGTTACACCTTCAAGGTGCTCAACGGCGCCGTCGTCGCCGATCGCCCCTACACCAATCCCGCCGCCGTCGTAGACTCGTTTTCCTCGATTTACGCGCGCCACGCCACCAGCTCCATCGCCAGCGGCGACCTGCGCGTGACCGGCCGCTTGCTCCGCTGGTGGGGCGGCGACCTCATGGGTTCCTTCGGCACCGAATATCGCCAAGACAAGCTCGCAGACCGCCGCCCGCCCTTCAGCGGCGAGAACCCCGCCGGCTCCGGCCTCGAGACGACCGACAACGACTACCTCCTCCATCCGCCGCGCCCCGACGTAATCGGCGATCGCCATATCACCAGCTTCTACGCCGAGGTCGTCGTGCCCCTCGTCAGCACCGAGCGCCGCGTGCCGTTCATCAACACCCTCGAGCTCACCGCGTCCGGGCGGCACGAAAATTACAGCGATTTCGGCCAAACCACGAAACCCAAAGTCGGCCTCAACTGGCGCCCGCTTTCCTGGCTCATGCTGCGCGGCTCCCGCAACGAGGGCTTCATGGCCCCGAGTCTCGCCGCCCTCTTCACCAGCCCGCGCTGGTCGATCTCCGCCGGCGCCGGGGACATCGACACCTATCGCAATCCCTTCACCAACGAGGGCGCCTACGTCCAGCGCACGTACTTCGGCGGTAACCCGGATCTCAAAGCCTCCGAGTCCAAGGGCCAGACCTACGGCGTCGTGATCGATGTCCCCGGCATCAAGGGCCTGAGCCTCACCGCCGACCAGTGGCGCATCGAGCGCACCAACCTCCTCGGCCAACGCAGCACCGCGCAGATTCGCGCGAGCGACGTCGCCCTTCTGCAAGCTTACACCAAGGCCCAACTCGCCGCCGCCCGCCCCCTCTCCGCCATCGACCTCGGCAGCGGCACCGCGAATTACAAGGGCGATCCCGACGTCGTGCGCTACGCCGTCACCCCCGAGGATGTCGCCGCGTTCGGGCCCTACAACACCGCCAACCCCAACAACCAACAGGCGGTCGCCGGCAAGATTTTCTCCGTCAACCAGCCGTTCATCAACCTCGCCACCAGCGACCACGAGGGCCTCGATCTCGGCCTGCGCTACGTCTTCCCCAAGCTCCCCTTCGGCACCGTCGTCCTCAATTCCGAATGGGCCTGCCTCGTGAAATCGCGCTCCGTGACGCGCCCAGCCAACCAGGCCGCGACCGAAAGCAACGACCTCAACGTCAACGGCGCCTCCCGTTGGCGCGGCACCTCGAACCTCACCTGGCGGCGCGGCGCGTGGACCACCCACCTCGGCGCCTACTACGTCGGACCGTCGCAGGACTCCGGCGCGACGACGACTGCGGCCATCTACGATTCGCTCGGGCAACCCGCCTATATTGCCAAGCATTTCACCGGCGGTGCCTTCGTTTACCGCTACATCACCGAATCGACCATCACCTACAACCTTTCGGTCGGCTATCGCTTCGGCCGCACCGACACGGCGTGGCTCCGCAACACCCGCGTGAGCCTTGGCCTCGTCAATCTCACCGACAAGGCCCCGCCCATCGGCTCCGGCGGTTTCGGCTACAGCCCCGGCGTCAGCCAGAATCTCCTCTCCGGCCGCACCTGGTCGCTCGAACTGACGAAAGCGTTTTGATCCTTCATGCGCCGCTTCTCCCTCCCCGTGGTGCTCGCACTGGCCACGTTCCGACTTCTCCCCGCCGCCGACGCGCCGGCCGATCCGGTGCGCGAAGCCTCCCGCGCCTGGCTCGCTTCGTTCCCGGCCGCACCGAAGCCCGAACTCACCAAGCACGGCCTCGTCGCCACCGAACTGCGCCGTTGGAACGTGCGGGGCGCCAACCAGGGCGTCGCCGTCGACGCCAACTCCTTTTACGGAATCGGCAACTACGTCGTCGGCAAATACGACAAAACCACCGGCGCACGCGTCGCCGAGTGGGTCGGCCTTCGCGGCGGCGCCACCGTCCACCTCAACGGCGGCCTGGTGCAGGACGGCCAACTCGTGCTGGCCCACTCAAATTTCCCGCAACTGCCCATGGCCAGTTCGCTGGAGTACTTTGACCTTGCGACGGTGCAACCCGTGAAGTCGTGGAGTCTCGGCATCCGTCACGGCTCACTCACCTGGGCGGAAAAGAAAGACGGTTTCTGGTGGGCCTGCTTCGCTCACTACAACGACCAGGGCACCGGGCCCGCGACCGACAACCGCTCGACCCTCTTCGGCCGCTTCGACGAAACATGGCAGCTACGCGAGTCGTGGATCTTTCCTCCACAGGTCATCGCCAACTGGGGCAAAAGCAGTTCGTCCGGCGGCAGCTGGGGCGACGACGGCCTGCTCTACACCACGGGTCACGACGAAAAGGAACTCTACGTCCTCCGCCTCCCCCTCATGGGCGTCACTCTCGAATACGTGACGACCATCGCCGTCCCCTTCGAGGGCCGGTCGTGGGCTTGGGACCGCACCGACCAACGCGTGATCTACGGTATCATCCGCCGCACCGGCGAGGTCGTGGCCGCCCGGATTCCGCCCCTCCCGGCCGGCCTGCTGCGGCGTTGAGCTCGCGGCCCGCGACGCGCCCCCCGGCGCCCTACCCCGGCGCCTCAAAAAAAATTCCCGGCACCACACAACGAGTGCCGGGAATTCCTGACCTGAACGCGTTCGCCCGGAACCCGGCAGTCAGACCACCGGAGCCCGCGGACGAACCATAAACCCCGCTGCGACGATAGCCGCCCGATGTGACGGTGCCGCGACGCCTTCGTCACGATCGCGTCAACCCTGCTCGTCGACCCTGAATTCTCCGCCCGATTCCGGCCGCCCCCCCCACCCTCACCGCAGCCTTGCGAGTTCCTCGCGGATCACCGCCAGCGTCCGGGCCACCGCGCCCGCATTGTCGCACCGCCACACCGCCGCCGCCGCCGCCAACGCCTCCCGCCGCGACGCGTCGCGCAACAACTCCTGCGCCACCTCGGCGAGCGCCGCCGCGTCCGCCACCTCCCGCGCCGCACCGCGCGCGAGCAGATCCCGCGACAGGAGGCGGAAATTCCCCATGCCCGGACCAAAAATGATCGGCTTGCCCAGCGCCGCCGCCTCCACCGGCGTCTGCCCGTCCGTATGCGGCAGCAAACTTTTCCCCACGAACACCACGTCGGCGAGCTGCGTGAGATTGCGCAGTTCGCCCGTCGTGTCGCCCACCAGCACATCGACTTCGCCCGGCGCCGGCCCTCTCGAGCGGAAATGAAACTTCAGCTTCGATTTCACCAACAACCGCTCGACGTCCAGCCGCCGCTCCGCGTGACGTGGCACCAGTATCAGCGCACACCGCACGCCTCGCTCGCGCGTCAACCGCAGCGCGCCGAGCATCGCCTCCTCTTCGCCGGCCCACGTGGACGACCCCAACAGCACCAGCCCGTCCGGCAGGCCCAATTCGCAGCGCAATTGCCCGCGCTCGGCGTCCGCCAGCCGCGGAATCTGCACATCCAATTTGATATTGCCGGTCAGCGTCAGCTTGTCCGCCGGCACGCCCAGTTCGCGTAATCTCGCTTCATCCTGGGCCGAACACGCCAGAAACCGCGTGACGCCGCCCACCAGGAGCTGCGCCGCGGGCCCGAACCATTTCATCCGCGCAAAACTCCGGTCCGAGAGCCGCGCGTTGATGCACAGCACCGGCACGCCCCGTTTCTGCGCCTGCCGCAGGTGCTCCGGCCAGCGCTCGCCTTCCGTCAGGATGGCCAGATCCGGTTTGATGCGGCGCCACGCGCGCGCCGAAAACGGCCACCAATCGATCGGAAAATATCCGATCCCAACGGTGTGCGCCTGATATTTGTCCGTCGCCAGCCGATAGCCCGTGCTCGTCGTCGTCGTCAAGTAGACCTCGGTGCCGTCGCGCCGCAGCGCCTCCAGCAACGGCCCGATCGCCAGCATCTCGCCCACGCTCACCGCCTGCAGCCACACGCGCCGCACACCCGGCTCTTTCTTCGGCAGCCACGGGTGCCCGCCAAATCGCTGCGCAAAATTCTCCCGATAACCCCCGCGCCGCCGCATCCGTCGCAGGTAGGCCGGAGCCATCACGATCAGCACGGGAATAAAGAATAATCGGTAGAACCAAATCATCGGTGAAGGCGCGTCTGATTGCGGGAATCAGGGGGAAGAGGCAACTCCGCTGATGGGTGTCCAATCGGGCCCACGCGGGCGCACGTTCGCCCCCCCTCCTTCGCCGCTTCAGGTCGCGTCGG